>NZ_JAAARL010000020.1:0-144832 GCF_009908205.1 Pseudomonas sp. Fl5BN2
GGGGGGTGGGAGAGGGGAAAAAGAGACAGGCCCAAAACCAATCCCCGCCCCTGCCCCGCCACACTCAGCAACTTCGCCAGGTTGGCGACAACCCGTCCGCCCGTGGCGGCAAAGGGATGGCCCGCCGCCAGGGAGCTGCCTTTGACGTTGAGCCGTGCACGATCGATGCTGCCCAAGGGGGCGTCGAGGCCTAGCCGGCTCTTGCAGTATTGCGGGTCCTCCCACGCCTTGAGGGTACACAGCACCTGGGCGGCAAAGGCTTCGTGGATCTCGTAATAGTCGAAGTCCTGCAGGCTCAGCCCATTACGTGCGAGCAATCGTGGTACCGCGTATACCGGGGCCATCAGCAGTCCCTCGGCAGCGTTGACGAAGTCCACCGCAGCGGCCTCGCCATCGCGCAAATAGGCAAGGATCGGCAGGCCGCGTTCCTTGGCCCATTGCTCACTGCCCAACAATACCAATGAGGCACCATCGGTCAGCGGCGTCGAGTTGCCGGCGGTGAGAGTACCCAGGGCACTGCGATCGAATGCCGGCTTGAGGCTGGCGAGCTTCTCCAGGGTCAGGTCCGGGCGCAGGTTGTTGTCTCGGGTCAAGCCAAGGAAGGGCGTGAGCAGATCGTCGTGCCAGCCTTCGGCATAGGCAGCAGCCATTTTCTCGTGGCTTTCCAGGGCCAGCTGATCCTGTTCGGCACGTGGAATGTCCCAGGTCTTGGCCATCTGCTCGCAGTGCTCGCCCATGGACAAGCCGGTGCGCGGTTCGCTGTTGCGCGGCAATTCTGGCTTGAGGTGATGAGGCCGCAGTTGCAGCAGGATCTTGAGCTTGTCGGCGGTGCTCTTGGCCCGGTTGGCCTGCAACAGGATCTTGCGCAATCCTTCGTTGACCCCGATCGGTGCATCCGAGGTGGTATCGACACCGCCGGCAATACCGCAGTCGATCTGCCCCAGGGCAATCTTGTTAGCCACCAGCAATGCCGCTTCCAAGCCAGTGCCGCAGGCTTGCTGGATGTCGTAGGCCGGGGTAGTGGGCGACAGGCGCGACCCCAGCACGCATTCCCGGGTCAGGTTGAAATCCCGGGAATGCTTGAGCACCGCCCCCGCCGCCACCTCCCCCATACGCAAGCCATGCAGGTTGTAGCGCTCGATCAGGCCTTCGAGCGCCGCGGTGAGCATCGCCTGGTTGCTGGCGGTGGCGTAAGGACCATTGGAGCGGGCAAAGGGGATACGGTTACCGCCGATAATCGCTACGCGACGCAGCTGTGTCATGGAAAGCTCCCTGTTCTGTGAATGCGACTTCGGTAAGTACCTCCCCACTAGCTTAGGAGGCTTCTCACTGATCGAACGACTGCATGCCATTCATGGTCCACACTTTGAACCCCAGCCTGCGGAGTGCGTTCCATGTCCGACCGTTATATCGACTTCGCCAATTCGTCCATCGGCCAGCGTCTGGTCGGGGCCCTTGGCCTGCCGTCGCCGGTACGTCTGGAGCGCTGGCAGGCAGGCCGCCTGCGGCCCATCGAGGGCGCGCTGCTGATTGGCGGCGGCGCCCTGGCGCAGCAGGTCAGCGCCCTGGCACCGCGCCTGACCGATGCAATCTACAGCTACGGCACCGATCCGGGCCTGGCCACCCCCTGGATTCCCGGCCACGGACCCAGGCTCAAGGCTGTGGTGTTCGATGCCAGCGAGCTGCTGCAGACCGATCAACTCAAGCAATTGCGCGAGTTCTTCCAGCCATTGCTGCGAAGCCTTGAACCCAGCGCCCACCTGGTGCTCCTCGGACGTGCCCCGGAAACCCTCGAAGACCCCTTCGCCGCCAGCGCCCAGCGTGCCCTGGAAGGCTTCAGCCGTTCCCTGGCCAAGGAACTGCGCAACGGTGCCACCCTGCAATTGCTGTACGTGGGGGCCGGTGCGGAAGAGCAACTGGAAGGTGCGCTGCGCTTCTTTCTCTCACCCAAGAGTGCCTTTGTCTCCGGGCAAGTGATCCGCTTGCAGCCCTGCGCCACCCAGGTCCAGGACTGGAGCCGCCCGCTGGCCGGACGCAAGGCCCTGATCACCGGCGCAGCGCGGGGCATTGGCGCAGCTATTGCCGAAACCCTTGCCCGAGATGGCGCCCAAGTGCTGCTACTGGATGTGCCCCAGGCCAAGGCCGAGCTGGAAGCCTTGGCCGCCCGACTCGGCGCACGCGCCATCAGCCTGGATATCTGCGCCGAGGACGCGCCGGCACAGTTGATCGAGCAACTGCCGGACGGCATCGACATCCTGGTGCATAACGCCGGCATCACCCGGGACAAGACCTTGGCCAACATGACCGCGGAATTCTGGGATGCGGTGCTGGCGGTGAACCTCAACGCGCCACAGGTACTGACCCAGGCCCTGCTGGACCACGGTCGCCTGCACGACCATGGGCGGGTGATCCTGCTGGCTTCCATCAGTGGCATCGCCGGCAACCGTGGCCAGACCAACTACGCCGCAAGCAAGGCCGGGCTGATTGGCCTGGCCCAGGCCTGGGCACCGTTGCTGCACGCACAGGGCATCAGCATCAACGCCGTCGCGCCTGGTTTCATCGAGACTCAAATGACCGCCAAGGTGCCTTTCGCCCTGCGCGAAGCCGGGCGCCGCATGAGCTCCCTGGGCCAGGGCGGCCTGCCCCAGGATGTCGCCGAAGCGGTGGCCTGGCTTGGCCAGCCGGGCAGCGGCGCGGTCAGCGGACAGGCCTTGCGGGTCTGCGGTCAAAGTGTCCTGGGAGCTTGAAAATGACGGCGCACTGGCACGAACTGAACATCCCCTCGTCCTTGCCTGCGCTGTTCCTCAAGGCTGCGCTGCGCCGGCGAATCAACGGCACGCAGTTGCCCGAGCAGGGCCTGCGTTGCTGGGTCAGCCTGCAACCCAAACAGCTGGAGGCCTATCGCAAGGTCTGCGGCTTTGTCGATAACGGCCTGCTCCCTGCCACCTATCCCCATGTATTGGCGTTCCCCTTGCAGATGCAACTGCTGACAGCCCGGGATTTTCCTTTTCCACTGCTGGGGCTGATTCACCTGGCCAACCGGATTCGTGTATGGCGGCCCATGGGTAACGTCAGCAGCGTGCGGGTCGGGGTCCAGGTACGCAACCTGCAACTCCATGCCAAGGGCGCGGTGTTCGATCTGGTGACCACACTGGACGATCTGCTGGGACCGCTTTGGGAAGCCGAAAGCCGGATGCTCTGCCGCGGCGTCAAACTGCTGGGAGAACCTGCGGGGCAGATCCAGCCCTCTGGCGAGTGCCTGAATGAAGTCAATCGCTGGCAGGCCGAGAGTGATATCGGCCGGCGCTATGCCAGGGTTTCCGGCGACTACAACCCTATCCACCTGAGTGCCTGGAGTGCCCGCCTATTCGGGTTTCCCCAGGCCATTGCCCACGGCCTGTGGAACAAGGCACGGACCCTGGCGGCGCTGAACGAGCACTTGCCGGCGGCGAACCTGGAAGTCACGGTGCAATTCATAAAACCCGTGCTGCTGCCTGCAGAGGTCAGGCTGTTGGCCAGTGCGGCCGGTCCAAGCGGTGAATTGCAGTTGTTGGGCAACGGCGATCTGCAACACATGCAGGGTGGCTGGCAGCCGATCGCCTGAACGGCCTTCAACCGCGACGGATCAACACGACACCAGCGACGATCAGCAACAACCCGGCAATCTTGCCAAGGCTGACCGGTGCCTCGCGAAACCCCACCCAGCCAAAGTGATCCAGAGCCAGGGCCATGCTCAATTGACCGGCCAGCACCAGCGCCATGAACAGCAAGGCACCGATCCGCGGCCCGGCGAAGGCGGCAGTGGTGATGAAAAACACCCCCAGCAGGCCACCGCACAAATGCCACCAGGTCAGTCCCTTGAGGGCCCCCAGCGAAGGCATCTCGCGCTGCATCAGCACCAGGATCAGCAACGCCGCGGTGCCGACAAAAAATGAGACCAATGCCGCAGCCAGCACACTGCCAAGCTGCTTGGCCAACTGGCCGTTGATCCCGGCTTGCAGGGCGAGAAAGGCACCCGCAAAAAACGGCAGGCACAACAACCACCAGACTGGGGACACCATCACAAGCTCCTGAAAAGTTTCGGTCGCGCAGTATAGGCCGGAGCCTGGTTCAAGACCCTCCCCCAAACTAATGACGGCAAGGGCAATTGCAGACCCTGCTCAAGCCAGGACCAGAGCTTATTAATTGTGTGTATATAACTTTAGTTTAACGCGAACTGAGCTCAGCTCATTACATTTTATATGTCGTTGTTTTAAATGAGATTTTTATAAAAATACTTTCAAAACGATACTTTAATACTAGTTACTTTTGAGTAAATAAATCCTATGAAAATAAATCATTAATACCAAGATCATAATTGTTCAAAGTCCCCTGCAAGCCTTTTATGTAGACAACGGACGAAGGCATCTCCAGCACCAGAACTGGAGGGCTATCGAAAATAACGAACGTTGTTACAGGTGCAAGGGATAACTCTAATGAACACTCAATTTGGATGGAAAGCGTGTACGGCACTGGCCATGATCCTGACCCTCAGCCTGACAGGCTGCAGCGGCGGCGGCGGTCATAAGAGCGGCGGTAGCGACTCATCTACTAACAGCGCCAGCGGTGGCACCACCGGAGGAACTGGCGGCACAGGTGGTGGTACAGGTGGTGGTACAGGCGGTGGCACAGGTGGTGGTACTGGTGGTGGTACTGGTGGCGGTACAGTGACCACCAGCAGCCTGGTGTCCGATCTTGGCACCACCGTCAGCGGTCTCGGCACTGGCGTCAGCGGTCTGGGTGATTCCCTCGCCGCAGTTCCGGTGGTCGGCGGTGTCGTGCAGAGCGCTGTCAACACCACGGGCAATGTCGTAGACACCGTGGGCGAAGGCTTGACCAATGGCCTGGGCCAACTGGGTACCAATCCCAAGGCTCTGAGCACAACCACAGCAACCGTTGGCAATGTGGCCAGCGATGTGGGCACCGGAGTCACCGACCTCAGCGGCAAGCTGGCCGCCACGACCCAGAGCGTTCCGGTGGTCGGTGGTGTAGTCACACAAGTGGCGCCTGTGCTCGGCGGTGTCGGCACCCAGGTGACCATGCTCGGCAATACCCTGAGTACCGTCACCAGCAGCGGCCCCGTAGGCACACTGAGCGATGGCGTGGGCGACAAGGTACTGGTCCCCGTGGTGAGCCTGGCGGAAGGCGTGACCGGCAAGGTCGGCAGCGCTACCGGCCTTGGCGCGCCGGTCAATGGGCTGCTCAATGGCGTGGCCGACGCGGTCGATAACACCGGCAACAAGGTCAGCGATACCGGCAACGGCACCCCTGGAACCGATCTGCTGGGCAATGCCCTGAGTAATACAAGTAGCGCCGTAGGCACTGCGGGCGGTTACCTGGGCGGTTCTGGCAGCGGCACCGGTAGCGGCGGCACTGGTGGTAACAACGGCCTGCTGGAAACCGTCGGCGGCGCCGTGGCGAACCTGAGTAACGGCCTCAACACTGGCAGTAGCAATGGCACCGTCAGCGCCGGCGGTGTCACCGGTGGCGCGGTAGGCGGCCTGATCGCCTCGGTAGGCGGCGCCCTCGGCGGCAGCGGCACCCCCAATCTGCTGGTCACCGCGCCTCTGGCCAGCGTCGGCGTGAACCTGGGCTCGGCATTGAACCCTGTCACCAGTTCGGTCTCCGGCCTGACCCAGCAAGTGGGCGCAAACAGCGGCCTTGGCGGCCCCGTCAGTGGTCTGCTGGGCCAGGTGGGCGGCGCGGTCAGCAACACTGGTAGCAACGGCGCCGGAGGCACCGGCGGTAATCCGGTCGGTAGCGCCCTGGGCGGCACCCTCGGTGCAGCGGGCGGTACTGTGGCCTCGGTAGGAGGGTTGGTCGGCGGCAGTACAGCCCCTAGTGGCGGCCTGGGTGGTGTGCTGGGTGGTTTGACCGGCGCCCTGGGTGGTACCAAAAAATAATTTGCACCTGGCCGATTCGACGGCCTCCCCTACAGCGCCTACGCTTGGTTGAGGGCGAGAGATTCAGCTGGATCTCTCGCCTTTTGTTTATCCAGAGCATCATATCCCGGCACCAGATCAAGGCCCTGACCCTGAACGACGCTTGGCATGAGGATTTTTAGCACCGCCGCAGTTTGACCATGGAGTGTCCTATGCGCACATTGGCCAGTTTGTTGTTACTTGGATGCTGCACTTCCGCTTACGCCGACTCCCTTCCCCGCTTTCTCAACAGCAACGACAGCATCAACAACCTGCCGATACCCAACCTGCCGGTAGATGCCTACCGCCCGGTGACTCCAAAACCGCAGTTACCCGAACAGCCCGTTCCCCCTCAAGGGCAGCAGCCGTTGATGATGGGCACCAAGGTCACGGTGCGCCAGGTTCAAATCGAAGGCGGTACCATCTACCCCCTGCAAGAGCTGGCAGCGATCTACCAGCCCCTGATCGGTCATGAGGCCAGCTTTGGCCAACTGATCGAAGCCACACGTAGCATCACCCGGCGCTACCAGGACGACGGCTACCTGCTGTCCTATGCCTTCATGCCACAACAGAAACTCGACCAGGGCACCCTGCGGGTGGTGCTGGTGGAAGGCTATATCAGGGACTACCAGCTGCAGGGCGACATCGGCCCGGTGTCCGCCTACCTGGACAAACTGGTGAGCAAACTCAAGGCTGAGCGCCCACTGACCCGCAAGACCTTCGAGCGCTACACCACATTGATGAGCCGAGTGCCCGGAGTGACACTACAAGCCGTAGTGCCACCACCGGGAACCACCGATGGCGCAACCAGATTGGTCGCCGTAGCCAGTCGCAAATCCATCACCACCAGCCTCAACAGCACCGACGACAACCGCAACGGCCTGCAGGCTCTGGTAGGCGTCAGCAGCAACTCACAAACCGCCTGGGGCGAGCAGCTCAGCCTCAGCGGGCTGTTCCCACCGGGCAAGGACAAGGAGCACTACTACCGCCTGGACTACAGTCAGCTGCTGGGGTCGGAAGGAACGCAACTGAACCTGTATGGCGCACGTTATCGCAGCGATCCGCGTACCAATGTACAACTGGATAACGGACTTGAGCTGGAGCCCCATCGCGAAAACGACCGCTTCTCCATCGGCGTCAGCCACCCGTTTATCGCCTCGCCCAATGAAATGCTCACCGCAGGCACACGCCTGTACGCGGTGAACGACAAGACCCGCTACCAGGTCACCAACAACCCGCTGACCCTGGAAGAGAAAACAGACATCCGCGCCCTGGCGCTGGAAGGCGACTGGAGCAAATCCGACCCGCGCCAGTTGCGGATCCTCAGTGCCGGCCTGTATCGCGGGCTAGACAGTATGGGGGCCAACACCAACAACAGCCTCTACGACCTGGACTTCTTCCGTCTGCGCCTGGCTGGGGTGCAAAGCAACCGCTTCTTCGATAACTGGCAGGGCGTGCTGTCCGGCGCCCTGTACTGGAGCCAGGACAACCTTCCCGACAGCGAACGGGCGAGTTTCGGCGGCCAGAACTTCGCTCGCGGCTACCCCGATGACCAGGCCACCGGCGACAAAGGCTGGGGCGTGGCCTATGAGGTGAACTACAGTTTCAACCGCGAAGGACCCTGGGTCCGGGTGTTGCAACCCTATGTGGTGCTGGACCGCTCGAAAACCTGGTTCAACCAGTTGCCGGTCAAGGGCAGCAGCCTGTCATCGGCCGCCGTTGGCCTGCGCTTCGGAGACTCCAAGCACTACAACATTGCCCTGGAAGCCGCCAAGCCGATGTCCGACGAAGCCCTGGACACCTACAATCGCCAGCCGCGCTACACCCTGAGTTTCAGCTATCAACTCTGATCCATTAGGTGACTAGACCCGCCCATCGGCGGGTCTTTTTTACCCGCGGGCCAAAGGCTCGGTTGGTGTGAGGAGCTACCGCTGAATCGAAGAAAGGCAGGTACCTCGGCCAGTGCCGGGACGGGGCCCGGACCGGAGCTGGAAATCAGGGACCAACTATATGCAGGCGAGGTTGGGGAAACAGATTGTTGAGGGTTTCCAGCAGGCGCACGTGATAGATCGGCTTGCGGAACAGATCCAGTACCTGCAGGCGCAGCAGGTCGCTGACGTCGTCCATATCGGCGTGGCCCGACATGACAATGACCGGTAGATGCTGACGCGAGGTGTGTTCGCGCAGGCGCTTGATCAACGACAGGCCACTCTCCTCTGGCATGCGCAGATCAGTGATGACCAGGGCAATGTCGGGATGGCGGGTGAGGTGCTGCAAAGCCAGCTTCACCGAGGTCGCGGTAAAGCAACAGAAGCCCTCACCTTCCAGCAACTCGGCGAGTTCCATCAGCGCGTCCTCTTCATCATCCACAAGAAGAAGTTGCTGGCGTGGGGTGGAGGGTGTGTTCATCAACATTACCTTGAGCGGACTGTCCGGCGACCTTTACTGCAAGTGCGATAGCAGCCTCAAGGTAGGGATCGCGTTACCGTCGCACCTCCCAGATCCGTGAGGATATTGTTGAAGATCGCCAGGACCCGGTCACCCATTGGCGTGACGAACGCCACCACGATCACGGCCACCATGGCGATCACAATCGCGTATTCAATGGCCGAGGCGCCATCCGTCTCCTTCAACAGCAGGCGAGCACGAAGCAACAGGCATTCAAACAGCATGACGCACCTCCTTGGGGAGTCCCTGCAGCGTGCAGCCATTCACTCGCTCACTGGCTCATGGAGTAGGACGGGTAACCGTGGCACCTCCCAAGGCGACCAGTACGTTGTTGAAAATGGCCAGTACCCTGGCGCCCATTGGGGTCACGAACGCCACCACGATGACGGCCACCATGGCGACCACGATTGCATACTCGATCGCTGAAGCGCCTTCGGTACGGTCAAAAAACAGGCGCGCCCTGAGATACAAATATTGAAGAATCATCCTAGCTCTCCTTTGCGCCACTTGGCGCTGATGGAAGCGCACGGGAACAAAATCCCTTGATGCCACCAGAGCATTGTCAACAAAGTCCGGACCAGCAACTGTAAGAACTGATTAATCAATAAGTATTAGTTGGAAGGTTGGCGCCAAAAATCCAATCCCAATTGAGATTGCCCTACTTTTGTTAGCTATTTTTGGCTAGTTAATGGCATTTCGTCCTAGCTCTACTACCTTCACATAGCGAAATAGTTGCATGTTCATAGCTGCCTGATTGCGAAATTAACTCGTTTGGAAGCACGGGCCGGTAGTGCAGCAGGAAAGGGAGAGCCCTCATGAACAGTCGCGTCACCATGGGCCTGGCCGGACTTCTTCTGGTGGGTGCGGTGTTTTTCGGCTACTGGGGACTGATGCTCAGCCGGCAACCCGTGCCACCACCGCCAGCTCAACCGACGGCCCCCAGCGTCGTCGAACAAACCACCAGCAGTGCCGAGGACCAGACTCGCCAACCGGTGGTGGTCCTGGTTCGCGACGTGCCGCCTTTCATGCCCCTTACCGCCGCCGATCTGGCGCTGGAAAAATTGCGCACTGCACCGGCTGGCAGCCTCAGCGCCATCAGTCAGGCAGTGGGCCGCACGCCCTGGCGGCAATTGAACGCCGGGACCTGGCTCAACCAACAGAGCTTCGACAGCGGTGGTGCCCTGGCGCGGATGATCCACAGCGATGAGCGGGCCCTGGCAGTCGCCGTCGACGAAGTCATCGGCGCGGCGGGGCAACTGAGCCCGGGCGACTATGTCGACGTGCTGCTGTTCCTGCGCCAGGACACCAGCAACCCGCAGCAATCGGCACAGATCGCGGTGCCTGCCATGCGCGTGCTGGCTGTGGGCGAACAACTGGGACTGACCAACGACGGACAACCCGCCTCACCCACCCTGAGCAGCGATGACAAACTCAAGCAGGACCAGCGCCGGGTTGCTGCCCGCACGGTGGTCCTGGCCGTTCCCGAACAACTTTTGAGCCGGCTGATGCTGGCCACCCAGGTCGGCGTGTTGCGCCTGGCCGTACGCAGCAGCGAGGAACAGCGCCTGGCTCATTATTGGGCCGGCAATGCAGACGCCAGTGACCACCTCGATGTGGCCAACGGCAACCTGTTCCAATTCACTCAACTGGCCCTCGGCAGCGCCCCCCGCAGTCCGGTCGCCCACGGTGGCGCACCACGATCGGCGGTGGAGGTGATCCGAGGTAACCAGGTCACTCAACAAACTCCCTGATTGAGCAAGGATGCACTACATGCGCAGTCGTTCCATGCCGCTGTTCACTTGCCTGCTGACCCTGAGCCTGGGGCCATTGCTCTGGACCCAGGCCCTGGCCGCTCCGGCGGCAAGCTGCTCGAACCTGGCGCCATTGCCCGCAGTGCTGGAGGTTGGCGAAGGCTTGCAACAGGAACTGCAATCCCCAGTAGCGATCACCCGGCTGGCGGTGGGCGATCCGAAAATTGCCGATGTCCACGTCAACGGCAGCCAGGCCTTTCTCCTCACCGGCATGGCCCCAGGTGCCACCAGCCTGATGGTCTGGACCTCCTGCTCCAGCACCCCACGGCAAAGCATGGTGTTTGTCCAGGGCCGCGCCACCGCCGACATGACCAGCACCCGCCTGCCGGCCACCGACGATCCGCTGCTGCCCAGCCAGGTGCAGACCGACATCCGCTTCGTCGAAGTCAGCCGGACCAAACTCAAGGAAGCCAGTGCCTCGATCTTTGGACGCGGGCACAACTTCCTGTTCGGCTCCCCCGGCACCGCCCCAGTCACCAGTGGCACCGCCGGGGGCGCCACGCCGGTCTTTGGTGGTCGCCGGAGCAACATTCCCCTGGATAACGGCACCTTCAATATCGGCTTCGGCAACGGCCGGGTGCTGGCCTTGATCAATGCGCTGGAAGGCAGTGGCTTCGCCTACACCCTGGCGCGTCCGTCCCTGGTGGCCCTCAGCGGACAGAGCGCGAGCTTCCTCGCCGGCGGCGAGATCCCGATCCCGGTGCCCAGCGCCGGTAGCAACAGCGCGACCATCGAATACAAGGAGTTCGGCATTCGCCTGACCCTGACCCCGACCATCGTCGACCGCGGTCGTATCTCGCTGAAGGTTGCACCAGAGGTCAGCGAACTGGACTACAGCAACGCCGTGACGATCGCAGGGGCCCAAGTTCCCGCCCTGACCATTCGCCGTACCGATACCAGTATTTCCCTGGCCGACGGCGAGAGCTTCGTCATCAGTGGCTTGATCAGCACCAGCAACAGCTCCCAGGTGAACAAGTTTCCGGGACTGGGGGACATTCCGGTACTCGGCGCCTTCTTCCGCGACACCTCGATCAAACGCGAGGAGCGCGAGCTGCTGATGGTGGTCACGCCCCATCTGGTCCAACCCTTGGCCGCCGACGCAAAACTGCCGGCCTTGCCCGGCGAACGCCTGCGCAACTACGACCCGAATTTCTATCGCATGTTCTTCCTCGAAAACGGCAACTTCGACAAGCGCAGTGGGCTATCGCAATGAGCCAGAACCTGAGCCAGACGTTCCTCGCCATCACTCGCAACAACACCGACCTTGAGTGGCTGCAAGGCGCCCTGGCGCCCCTGGGCCAAGTGGTAGGGGCCGATGGCAGCCTCGATGAGTTACTGGCACTGGTGGACGTCACCTTCGCCAACCTGGTGTTCGTCGGCCTTGACCGCGAGCATGTGGTAGCCCAGGCCGCACTGATCGAAGGTGCCCTGGAAGCCAAGCCGATGCTGGCGATCGTCGCCCTCGGCGACGGCATGGACAACCAACTGGTACTCAATGCCATGCGCGCCGGCGCGCGGGATTTTGTCGCCTACGGTTCGCGCTCCAGTGAAGTTGCCGGCCTGGTCAGGCGCTTGAGCAAGCGCCTGCCAGCAGTGACACCCAACACTCAGCTGGGAGGCTTGACCGTGCTCTACGGTACCCAGAGTGACGGCGATGGTGCACTACTGGCCGGACACCTGGCACTGGTGGTGCAAAAGAGCGGCCAGCAAACCCTGCTGCTGGACCTCGGCCTGCCCAGGGGCGACAGCCTCGCGTTGCTGGGGCTGGAGAGTTCGTTCCACTTCGGCGATGCCCTGCGGCACCTGCGACGCCTGGATACCACCCTGATCGACAGCGCCTTCACCAGCGCCGAAGCCGGTTTGCGGATCCTCGCCTACGCCAGTCACGACGAGCCCCTGGAGCACACCAGCGCGGCGGAGCTGTACATGCTGCTCAGCGCCCTGCGCCAGCACTTCCAGCACATCGTAGTGAACCTTGCCGGGCAACCGGACAGCGAAGCCCTGCGCACCTTTGTCAGCCATTGCGACAAGCTGCTCTGGCGCACCGATCAGAGCGTGCTCGACTGCCGGCGCAACCTCGCGGTGCTCAATCACTGGCGCGAAAAAGGCATGAAACTCGAACACGCGCGCCTGCTGGTGGACCGCTACCTGCGCGCCGTCGCACCGGACTCCGAGACCCTGGGCAAGACCTTCGGCCTGGAAGTGATCGCGGTACTGGCCTACAGCCCGGAGGTGCGCCTGAACGCCAAGAACCAGGGCGTCACCTTGTTTGAAATGGCCCCCCGTGAAGCCCTGACGCAAAGTATTCGCGTCCTGGGCGAACGCCTGGCCAAACGCTCGGAAGGCCTGCCCCAGCCCAAGGCCGGCTGGCTCAACCGAATCATGGGGGCCCGATGAGCGGCGAAAAACTCTTTGGCGGCCCACCCCGCACAGCGCCGGGCAACAGCGACCACGAAGGCCTCAAGCTGGTGTTGCATCGCTACATCATTGATGCCATCGAAGAGTCGGGAAAAAACCTCCTGGAAAGCTCCCGGCAAAACCTCTCGCAATTCGTAACCGACAAGGTCGCGGAGTACATCGCGCGCATGCACCTGGCGATCTCCCGTTATGAAATGGAGCGGCTGGCAGAAGAGATCGTCGACGAGCTGACGGGCTTCGGTCCCCTGGAAGTACTGCTACGCGATCCTGCGGTAACCGAGATCCTGGTCAACGGTCCGCACCGCGTGTTCGTCGAACGCGAAGGCGTGCTGCACCAGAGCGACCTGCGTTTCATCGACGCCCACCATGTGGAGCGGGTGATGCAACGAATTCTCGCGCCCCTGGGCCGGCGTCTCGATGAGTCCTCGCCAATGGTCGATGCGCGCCTGCCCGACGGCAGCCGGGTCAACGCAATCATTCCACCCATTGCCCTGGACGGCCCCTGCCTGTCGATTCGAAAGTTCCGCAAGGACATGCTCAATAGCAGCGACCTGATCGCCATGCAGACCATCGACCTGGCGATCTTCGAGTTTCTCCAGGACGCGGTGGGCAAGCGCTGCAACATTCTCATCAGCGGCGGCACCGGCACCGGCAAGACCACCCTGCTGAACATTCTCAGCCAATTGATCAACCCGTATGAACGCCTGGTGACTATCGAAGACGTGGCCGAACTGCAACTGGTGCACCCCCACGTTGTTCGCCTGGAGACTCGCCCGCCAAATGCCGAGGGACATGGCGAGGTCAAGGCCAGCGACCTGATCCGCAACGCCCTGCGGATGCGCCCGGACCGGATCATCCTCGGCGAGATCCGTGGTGTGGAAGTGCTGGATGTACTGACCGCGATGAACACGGGCCACGATGGCTCCATGAGCACTGTGCACGCCAACAATGCGCAGGATGCCCTGCTGCGCCTGGAAACCCTGGTCGGCCTCACCGGGCGCCAAGTCGCCGAGCGCACCCTGCGGCAGATGATCTGCGCGGCCCTGGATGTGGTGATCCAATTGACCCGCCTGCCCGATGGCCGACGCTGCGTCAGCGAAGTAGTGGAAGTGGTGGGCCTTCGCGAGGACATCTATGTCACCAACACCCTGTTCCGCCTGGACCGCCGCAGCGGCTTCGGCTTCCAGCGCGAGGCGCTGAATCCGGCCGGTGACAAACTGCGTCGCGAGAACGGACTGGGCGTCAATTGAACCGGCGAGGTAGCCCATGATCGGTCTGCTGCTCACATTGATCTGCCTGCTGCTACTAGGACTTTCCGGCTGGCTGTTCTACCACGGCGTACGCAAGACCGAACGCGAGCGAGTGCTCAATCGACTGGCCGCTGGGCAACCCGACCAGCCCCCACCACGCAACTCATGGAGCGGCCTGGAGCGCGCCTTTGCCCGCGCCGGCCTGGGCCAGCCCAGTGAGCGCCTGGGCCTGTGGCTGGCGGTCTGGGTGGTCCTCATGCTGCTGGGCTACTTGCTGGAGGACTGGTTCGGCCTGCTGAGCTGCCTCCTCATCCCACCGTTGCTCCTGCGGATGTACATCGCATGGCTGTTTCAGCACCGGCTCAAGCGCATGATCGAGCAACTGCCGCCCCTGCTGGACCACAGCGTGCGCAGCCTCAAGTCCGGACGCACCCTGGCGGACGCGGTGCTGGGCGCCATCGAGGCCAGCAACGATCCGCTGAAAAAAGCCATGGGCAGGGTCCAGCGCAACGTGCAACTGGGGGTCAACCTGCCGGACGCGGTCAGTGACTTTGCCGAATTCTACGAGCAGGACGAGTTACGCATGTTCGCCCTCGGCCTGAAGGTCAATCACCGCTACGGCGGCAACGCCAGCGAATTGCTGGAAAACCTGATCAAGCTGATTCGCGAGCGCGAGCAAGGGGCCCGGCAATTGAGCGCGATGACTGGGGAAACCCGCATGACCGCTTGGGTCCTGGGACTCTTGCCGCTGATTCTGGTGAGTTACTTCATGCTCACCAACCCAGGCTACATGCTCGGTATGTGGCAAGACCCCGCCGGGCAGAAGATGCTGATCACCGCCGTGTGCCTTCAGGTCTTTGGTTGCATCGCCCTTTGGCGCATGTTGAGGAGTATTTGAATATGCTTCTACTGGCCGCCGCACTGCTGTTTCTCGGGGCCTTGCTGCTGCTCGGCAACGGCATGCTGGAGCAGCGCCGACGCGAGCGCCAGATTGCCCAGCGGCTGCAAGGCAACATGACCCACGACAACCGCCTGGGCCACTGGCTGCGTCAACTCGGCGACAGCCGTTTCGGCCAGCGGGCGGTCAGCATGGACAGCGAGACCAAGGTCCTCCTCAACCGCCTTGGCTGGCGCCGTGCCAACCAACGCTCGCTGTTCGCTGCCTTGCAGATCGCCACTCCGCTGGTGGTGATCTGCCTGACGATCTTCATCCAGGAAGTGATCTATCCCCACGCTGAGAACAAATGGCTGTTCCCGATGCTCTCGACCGGGGTCGGCTACCTTTTGCCCAAGCGGGTCCTGGCCTACGCAGCTCAACGCCGGCAGAAGCATATCGCCCTGGAGATCTCCACCTTCATTCCCTTGCTGCGCATTCTGTTCGAGTCGGGGATGGCCGTGGAACAGGCCTTGCGCGTTCTTGGCAACGAAGCCCGGAAGCTTATGCCAGAGCTGACCCACGAGCTGCGCCTGATCCTGGCACGGGTCGACTCGGGCCTGGAGCTGGGTCAGGAACTCAACCAGACCGCCACCCTGCTAGCGGTAGACGAGTTCACCGACACCTGCGTGATTCTCCAGCAACTGATCCTGCAGGGCGGCGGTGCGATGAAGTCGCTGCAGGCCCTCAAGCAATTGCTCGACGACCGGCGCCTGACCCGCCTGCAGGAATACATTTCGAAAATGTCGGCAAAAATGTCGGTGGTGATGATGCTGTTTCTCTTCCCCGCCTTGTTGATTGTCCTCGCCGGGCCGGGCTTCACTGCCATCGCCCGGGCCTTTGCTTCCTAGAGGGAACCTGATGAAAGTACTGATTGCCGCAGCAAGCCTGTTGCTGCTCGCTGGATGCACCAGCAACGGCCAGGTGCAGTGGGCGGCCCTGACCAACTCCACCAGCTGCGCCAAACTCAGCTCCGAGCAGGAACTGGCGGTGAACCTCGCCGATGAAATGGCCAGCGACGGCAAGCTGCACGCCAGCCTGGCCAATCTGCAGAACTTGCCGGACAACCTCGCCGAGGTGCGGGTGCGCAAGGCCCGGGTCTACCGGCTACTGGGGCGCAGTGAGGCTGAACCGCTGTACCGCAGCCTGCTGGGTTCATGCCTCGCGGCCGAGGGCGAACACGGCCTTGGCCAACTGGCGGCGGCCCAGGGTGACAACGGTCAGGCCCAGGCCCACCTGCAACGGGCAGCACGCCTGGCACCGACCAATGAAAAAATCCGCAATGACCTGGGGGTCGTCTACCTCAACCAGTTGCGCATCGAAGATGCCCGCTTCGAGTTCCTCACCGCCATCGAGCTCAAGCAATCCGAACCCCTGGCCGCCATCAACCTGGTGACCCTGCTGCTCTACCAGGACAACTGGAAGCAGGCGGCGGCAGTGGTCAGCCAGGCCAACCTGAGCCCACAGCAATTCGCTCAGGCGCAGGCTCGTGCCGAGGAACTCAAGACGCCATCGAAAACCGCTGCCCGGGTGACTCAGGTGGCCACCGGGTCCGCCACCGTGCAGCCTGCTGTCGCACCCGCCAAGGAGCGCTGATGATGAAACTGCCCATGTTCTGTTGCACTGCCCTGCTGGCGATGCCCCTGGCCGCAATGGCTATCGACGCCGGACCGTCTTCGCCCCAGCAGCAGGAAACCGAAGGTTGGCTGCTGTTGCAGAACCGCAACCTGGCAGCCTCGCCACAACCGCAGACGGTAACGCCCACCGAGCGCGAGCTGGCGTTGCAACGCTGGTTGAAAAAGTACAAATACGAGATTCCGGATCTGTATGACCCGAACGCCGGAGGCAAAGTGGAAACCAAATGATCGATAGCTGCAGCCGGCGGTCACCATCACCGCCGGTGCCTGTAGGTCAGTATCAGTGCGCCGTGACCCGCTGGCGCAACCCCGAATTGCTCGGAGACAGGGCCAAGGCAAGCTGTGTGCGGTTGTGCATGTGGGTCAACCGCAGTACCTGGGACACGTAGAGCTTGACGGTGTTTTCGGTGATCCCCAACTCGCAGGCGATCTGGTAGTTGGTCTGGCCCTTGCCCACCAGCCGCGCCACATCCAACTGCCGTGGTGAAAGCTGATTGAAGATGGCCGGTATCTCAATGCTGTCCGCGTCGCTGGCATTTTCGCCCCCGGCGCCTTCACCGTGGCTGGTGGACGGTGTACGCCGGACCTTGTCCAGGTCCTGATACAGGTCGTCGATGGACTCCGAGAGAAACTGCAGCTTCTGGTTCAGGTGTCCCAGGTGCAGGTTCTTCTGGCGCTCTTGCAAGACCACTTCCTGGCGTTGCAAGCCTTCAAGAAGCTCGTCCAGGTCGATGGGTTTTTGATAGTAGTCGGCGATTCCGGCGCGCAGTGCCTTGATCACATCCTGCTTGTCGGCCTGCCCGGTGAGCATGATGGCTTCGAACACTCGCTGTTTGCCGGCAATCCGTTGCAGTTCCTGCACCAGTTGGATGCCGTCCAGACCGGGCATGTGCAGGTCGCAGAGCACCAGGGAGATTTCCGGGTCCTTGTTGAAGCACTCCACAGCCTCGCGGCTGGATTCACAAGGAACACAACGGTAGCCACTGCTTTCAAGAAATTCGCAAAGTTCTTCGACAATCAGCGGCTGATCATCGACCACGAGCACTTTCATCTGTGAGGTGAGCTTGTTCACGTGCGACTCCGTGCGGGCCAATCGCTGACTGACCACTCCTGTCCTGCCAGGCATGATCCGGGCAGCCACACCTTAAAACCTAGACCTACTTTCCGACTATGTACATAGCATTAATCGGCCTGGCGACTAGTGGATCAAGGTCACAGTTAAGACCATTCCAGCCAGGACGAAGGGGGCAAATGGGTATTTTTTTGACAGCCGCGCCACAGGTTCTGCTTCGGGAGATTGAAGTCCTTGTTCCTGCTGCGGCCAAACCCTGGGGGCAATCAGCAAGCACAGGAAACTGCAGAGTCCGGCGCCGATAAAAGCCCCCAGCAAGTACTGGGTATCGGAGGCCAGCCCCAGGGCCGCCATCAGCTTCACATCCCCTGCCCCCATCCTTCCCGTGGCATATCCAGGCAGGGTCAGCAGCAAGGCCAGCAGCAGCGCCCAGCCACCTTGCGCGGCACTGGCCCCCAGCCAAGTGTTGCCGGTCCACAACAGGTACAGGGTCGCCAATAGCGCGGCGCCCAGGGTCAAAGCATTGGCGATGTGCCGCTGACGCAGATCCTGCAGCGCGCAAATTGCCAACCAGATCCACAAAACCAAGAATTGCATCGGCTAAAACGGTCCTTTCCGCCGGAATGATCCTATGCTCAATGGACATAGTGGTTGTCAGGGTAGACGCACTGATGAAACCGGGCCTCCCTAGAAAGCAGAAAGGCGCTGCGGCAATCGAGTTTGCTGCGGTCTTCGTGATTTTTTTCGCGGTGTTCTATGGCTTGGTCAGCTATAGCGTACCGCTGCTGATGATGCAGTCCTTTCATCAAGCCACCGCCGAAGCGATTCGCCGTGCGGTGATGGTTGACCCCAACACCGCCAACTACGCCAGTGCCGTGCAGAACCTCGCCAACAGCGTGGTTCAGAGCCAGACCCAGTGGATTCCCCCAGCCTTCAACTTCGCAGCCACCGACTACACCTCGGTGTACAGCGCTGGCGTGTTGACGGTCTCGGTGAACTACCCCACCAGCAAGCTGACTCAAGTGCTGCCGCTGGTGGTACTGCCGGTGATCGGTGCAGTGCCCAACCTTCCCACCACTCTTTCCGTCAGTTCGAGCCTGCAATTTTGACCTCTGGTGACAAGCTCTTCGGGCGTTTCCTGGGCCGTCAGCCACTGGCCATCGACGAGCCCCAAGCCGCTGTACCACCCCAGGCCATCGGCCTGCTGCTGGTGCTGGATCAACAGGGTCGAGTCCTGAGCATGAGCGGGCCGCTGCGACATGCCCTGGCCCAATTGCCTCCCGGCATCGAAGCCGCCCACCTGAACGACTATATCGTTCCCGGCAGCACTCAAGCCCTTGAAGGCCGGCCTGCCGACTGGAGCGGGCAAGTACTGGACCTGGAGTTTCGCGGGCTCGGCCGCAAGACCTTGCACCTGCGGGGCTGGGTCCAGCGCTGGAGTCAGGAATGGCACCTGCAACTGTTGGACATCGGCGACCTGATCCAGCAACGCCAACAGGCCCTGAGCCGTGAACAGTGCCAAGTCTTCGCCGCACAGATCAGCGAGCAACTGCGTCTGTGCAACCTGACGCGCCTGGCGGATGTCCTGCACGAACAACTGGCCGACCTGGCCCGGTACTGGCACATCCCCTGCCTGGGCCTGGCCCTGCTGGACGAGCAGGAACAGGGCTGGGTCATTCACAGTTGCTACACCGCCCACGACGCCCCACGGCTTTGGCAGGACGGCCAGGTACTGGGTACCGGCCTTGATAGCCTGAACGGCAATACACCGCTGCGCCTGAACCAGGTCCAGGGCCTGAACGAACACCCGCGCCTGCAAGGCATCTTCGCTCACCGCGAAGGTTTCCTGGTGCCCTATCGGGATGATCACGGCGTCGCCGCCTGGCTCCTGTGCGGTGGTTATACCGTGCAGCAGCACGCACCGAACCTGCTGGATCGCGACTGGCTGATGCTCACTGCAGCCCTGGCCGGACCGCTGCTCAGCCGCCTGCGCGAGCATCGTCACCACCTGCACCTGGAACGCCTGGAGGCCCTGCAAGGACTGCTGGGCGCCGGTTGGTGGGAACTTTGCCCGGGCACCAGCGAAGTCCTGTTGGCCAGCCAGCTGGCTACCAGCCTGCAGTTGCCCGAGAACAGCATGCGGCTACCTGTCCAGGCCTGGCTGGAACTGATTCACCCCGCCGATCGGGATGAGCTCGGCAGCCGCCTGCAGGCGTTACAACTGGGCAAGCCCCTGCTGCTCTGCGTACGCCTGCACACCCCAGACCCAACAATGCCCGCGCGCTGGTACCGCTTGCAGGGGCAAGCCCTGGGCCAGGGTGAAAACCAACGACTGGTGGGCTTCATGCTGGACATCAGCGATATCAAGAACCAGCAGCAACAGGCGGCAGCGGCCCACGCCCGCCTGGACAACCTGATCGCCAGTTCACCGGCGGTGATCTACGTCCAGCGCTACCTCGAAGGCGCCTTGCAGCCGAGCTTTTTCAGCGCCAGCCTGCAACCTTTACTGGGCTGGAACCTGGAGGACTGTACAGACGGCAGGCTGGTGGACTGGGTCCATCCCGAGGATCGAGACCTGTACTTCCAGCGTTGCCGCCAGCTGCTGCGCGAAGGCAGTGTCCACAGCCGCTATCGACTGCGGGATCGTGATGGTGATTACCACTGGGTTCTGGACGAAGCCAAACTGCTGCGCGATGACCTGGGCCTGCCGGTGGAAGCCGTCGGCCTGTGGCTGGATGTCACTGAAGCCACCCTGGCCACCGAGCAGGTGCGCCAAAGCGAAGAGCGCTACCGAATCCTGGTGGAGGATTCTCCGGCCATGATCTGCCGCTACCGCCCAGACCTGACCCTGACCTTCGGCAACCGGCCCTTGGCCGCGTACCTGGAATGCTCCGCCGAGGATCTGCCAGGGAGCAACCTCGGGAACTGGCTGTCCGCCGAACAGCGCGAAGGCTTCGAGCGGCGAATCAGCCTGCTGAGCCCGGAGTTTCCGGTCAGCACCGCTGAAATAAACCTGCAACTACCGGGACGTGAACATGCCTGGTGGGTCTGGTCGGATCGCGGGGTGTTCGATGACCAGGGGCGACTCCAGGAGATCCAGGCCGTTGGCCGTGACAACACTGAAGTCCGGCGCTCCCAACAGCAGCTCACACAAAGCGCGAAGATGGCCACTCTCGGCGAAATGGCCACCGGTCTCGCCCATGAAATCAACCAGCCACTGAACGTGATGCGCATGGCCATCGTCAACGTACTCAAGCGCCTGGACAACGGCGACATCCAGATCGACTACCTCACTGACAAGCTCAAGCGCATCGATACCCAGGTCCAAAGGGCCGCCCGAGTGGTGGATCACATGCGGGTATTCGGCCGGCGTTCGGAGGTGGAGCAACAGCCGTTCAATCCGGCTCAGGCCATCGATGGCACCCTCTCGCTGCTGGCCGAGGGCATGCGAGGCAAGGGGCTTGAGCTACGCATCAGCGAAATGGGCTTCGAAGTCCAGGTCATGGGGTTTGTCGACCAGTTGGAGCAAGTGCTGATCAACCTGCTGGTGAATGCCCGGGACGCCCTGCTGGCCCAACGGGAAAAACACAGTGATTTCAAACCCTGGATTTCCGTCTACGGCCAACGCGACGAACACAGTGTGCGCCTGTGGGTCGAGGACAATGGCGGCGGCATCGATCCACGACTGTTGGAGCGGATCTTCGAACCTTTCTTCACCACCAAGCCGGTGGGTGTCGGTACCGGGCTGGGCCTGTCAGTGAGCTACGGCATCGTCGAGAACATGGGTGGGCGCCTGAGTGTCAGCAACGGTCAGGACGGCGCACGCTTCTGCATCGAGCTACCGATTGCCCCGGCAGATCAGATCACCAGGTAAGCCTTGCCGGTCTGTCCACAGGTCAAGTTGGCACCCACCTCCACATCCATCAGGTTGATCCCAAGGCCGGACAGCAGGTTATTCAGCAACGGATCCAGCACCGGACTCAGGAGGCCGGTGATCACCGGTGTGAGCAGGCTGCTGACCCCGCTAATGGCCGAGGCTAGCCCAGTGACAATCGCCCCGAGCGGGTTGTTGCTGACCGGTTTGTAGACGATCAGGTTGATCCCCGCCAGGGTGCTCGCCAGGCTGGAGACAATGTTGCTGGTGGGCGCCGCCGTCTGATAGCTCGGGGTCTGGTTGACGTTGGGCGGCACCGGGTACGGTGAGACCGTGCTGGAGAACACCAGATCCTGGGTATTCTGCGCCACGCTGGTGTTGACCATCACCGCAATTCCTCCTCCCGCGTAGTGCACCACTGGATCACAGTGACCCGGCAGGATCAGGAACTGATAACAAGTACGGATGCCCAGGTCCACCAGAGGCAGAGGGTTTACCGTGGGCTCGGCGGATGAGGAGAAGGCATTGGTGGGGTCGATCTGGCCCACCTTCAAATCGGCTATCGAGGTGATGGTGTGAGCGGTGAGACTCTTGGTCCCGCTATTGTTCACCGGGCAGCTGTAGTCGGTGACATAAGCGATCGCCCCACCAGCATCCAGGCTCAGGTCGATTTCCGAGGACGATGCGAGTGCCGGATACAGTTGCTCACACCCGGCGCCCAGCAGGCACAATGCCGACCCCAGGGTCGCCACCAGGTTCAAGCTCAGCAGGCTGTTCAATACCGGGGTTAGCGGCGCCACCAGATTGCTGACCGCCGTCGACAGCCCCGACACCGCCGACAGGACCGGCAAATTGATCCGTACCAGGGTGCGCACCTGCGCAGTGCGCACATAAATGCGGTTAGCTCCGGTGGGATTGGCCTTGGCCAGGGCGGGGTCGCCAATGGCCGACAACTGTGGCGGCTCGATGACTTTGGTCTGCACCGTGATATTGGCCAGCCCCAGCACGGTGATCGGCAAGGTCGCCGCTACCGCACTGTTGCTGTTGGACAACTGGATCATTGCCTGCAGCAGTTGGAACAGTTGCAGGTTGGCATTCAATGCAGAGCTCGGCAGGCCAGTCTGCAGTTGCAGGATATCCCCCAGTCTCAGCGGCGCCGCATTGATCGCGGCGATCTGCAGGTTGCCCAGGGCAGTCAACACATCGGCGGTGGCGCCATTGGCCTGGACCACGGTGATCGCCGCCTGGACCAGTTGCGTCACGCTGGTGGTGGTATTGAGCAGTTGGGTGTAGTTACCGGCCGCCACGCCAAGGTTGATTGCCAGCTGATTGAGGTAGCTCAGCAGGTTGATATTGGTGTTGAGCAAGCCGTTCCAACCCACAGCGCTCAGGTTCAGGCTGCCTCCCAGCATCCCGCCCACCAGCGGGTTGAGAATGCTCGACTGCGCGGTGCTGACCGTGAGCAGAGTGCTTTGAATACTCAATTGCGCCACTGTCGGGGTCGGTGCTGCGGCAACGGCCGTGGCGCTCAGCGGGGTGGTGAGATTGATCGGCCCCGGAGAAAACAGCCCGGCAATTCCTGAGGCCACACTGATGGGCACGGTATTGGAGACAATCACCCGCACGGCAGCGGATTGCGTGGCGTCGACATTGAAAGTGCGCAAGCCGTTGGCCCCGGTGGTCAGGGAACCGCAATCGGTGGTCAGGCTGCTGCCGGTAGCCACAGCAAAGCCATTGCGCGTCGCATTCTGCCCGGCATAAGTGGCGGCAGTCAGGCCGCTCTGGCAATTGCCACCACGACTGACCGCTTCCAGCGCGGCGTTGTCCGCCACCCGCTGCAGCCTGCGCTGCTCCATGTAGAGGCGACCGCTGTCCACCACCAGCAACATGAACAACAACGCCAGGCCCAGGGTCATCGCCGCCATCAGGCCGATGGCTCCGCGCTGGTGGACCGGGCCGGAAAACCGCTTCATGGGAGACATCGAGGCACTCCTTTACCGGCTCGCAGCCGAGCGCTATCTCCAAGGATGAAAGCAGTGTAGTCAAAGCCCGGAAGGCACGCTGGCAGGCTGCCAGCTCCATTGACTGGTGGCAGGTAAAGTCACCGCCAGCACCTCATGGCACTCCCGGGAATCGATGCAGCGAAACGGCGAGTGAACTCAGCGGGGCGGATAGTTCTGCAGGATGCGCATCACCGTGGTCCGTACCGCCGCGCTGCGATCGGCGGGATTGGGCGAGCTGCTGAGCATTTGTTCGTCACTGCCGCGCCATACCAGCTTGCCGTCCTTGCCATCCAGCAAGTCGATCTGGATGGTCGCCACCTTGTAACTGATGTTACGGGTTTCGTTGTACACCGGTCCGCCCCAGTAGCCATTCCATGGGCCACCCCAGCCGCCGCCATAATTGGTGGTGACTTGCTGCTGGCGGTCCTCGACGATCAGGTATGCCTGCACATTCAAGTCGGCCCGGGCAGCGCCCTGGGCCGGACGCAGGCCGCGCTGGTCCAGTTGCTCGGCCACCGCCTGACGGATGCGCTGCTCGGTCAGGTCGCTCTTGATCCGGGGATCGTCAGGGCGATATTGCAGGGCCGGTTCTTTCCAGCCCCAACTGTGGTAGGCGCCAAAGTCCCGGCTGGCGTCGAAGTCATGGTTGACCTGGTCGGCGGCGCAAGCACTGAGCAAGGCGGCACACACCAGTAACGCGATTCGATGGAACATGCTGTTTCTCCGCGTGAAGACAAAAACCGGGGAGCCGGCGACCGACTAACTGGGAGGATAGGCCGCCATGGCCTTTTGCACCGCTTCGCGTAGCGAATCGGCTCGTTCACTCAGGCTGCCCCGACTGCTGGTTTCGGCGCTCGCACTCCATACGGGCTGGCCGTTGGCGCCGTCATATAGATTGACCCGGACCACCACCACTTCTACCTCATAGGTGCGCACCACCGGTGTGCTGCCGTACATGCCGTAGCCCGGCCCGTAGCGGTTATAGCCGCCGTAGCCGCCATAACCGTAGTCGTCCTGGACCTGGCGCAAGCGCTTCTCCAGATGCAGGTCGGCGCTGACCCACAAATCCGCCGGCCGATTGTCATGCAAGGGCCGTAAGCCACGTTGATCCAGCGCGCCGCTGACCGCTTCGGCAATCTGTGCCGAGTCGGCCCAGGCCGAACCGTTGGGCAAGCGACCGTTGAGCCAGGCCCAGCTGCGGTAGCGCCCATAGTCACGCTGTGGCGCCGGGTAGGCGCTGCGGTCAAAGGTATTCGCTGCTTGCGGCGGAGCCGGCGGCAACGGGTTGGAACTGGCGACATAAGGGTTGCTGCCCTGACAGGCGGCAAGCCCGGAACACAAAAGGATCAGACCCAGGCGGCGTTTCATTGCGCACTCCGTTAGACCGGCCGGCACAGCCAATGCAGATAACGCCCAAGCCCGGCAAAACTTGGGTGTCGTCGGTGAGCCAATTCCATCTCCAGCAGATCCGTCAGCTCGGCACGAGCCTGGAACTCCACCGGCATGTAATCGTGAAAAACCCGCACCCCGCTCTGGGTTTCGACTCGCCACAAGCCCTCAAGTTGCGCCGCCAGTTCACGAGGATCAAGCGGTTGTTGCGGAGTCAGGCTCTGCTTTTCGCCGGCCATGTCGTTCTTGCGCATCTTGCGGAAATGGCCCTTGAGCAGGTTGCGATAAATCAGCGCATCGCGGTTGTAGAACGCCAGGGACAGCCAGCCATCGGCGGCGGTCAACTGGTGCAACACCGGTAGGATCGCATGAGGCTCGGCCAGCCATTCCAGCACCGCGTGGCAGAGCACCAGGTCATAAGGCTGGGTCAGTTGCCCCAGCAGTTCTTGCCAGGGTGCCTGGATGAAGGTTGCCTGCTGCCCGGCCTCGACAAAGCGCTGGCGGGCGCCTTCGAGCATCGGCTGCGCCGGCTCGGCCAGCGTCACCTGATGCCCGTGCTGTGCCAGCCACAAGGACATGTGCCCAAGGCCAGCGCCAATGTCCAGCACCCGCAGCGGCCGCTCGGGCAGGCTTTCCTTGAGATCGGCCTGCAGCACCGCCAGACGGATCGCGCCCTTGGCCCCGCCATAGATCTTCTCGGCGAAACGGGTCGCCAACTGGTCGAAATGCCGATCACTCATGAGCAGAACCGCCGTTCACTGTCCGCCAGTTTGCTGCTCACCACCTGGTCCAGGTCCAACCCCAGCTCGCTGCACAGCAACAGCAAGTAGAGGACAATGTCGCCCACTTCTTGCCCGGCGTGGGCCAGCTTGTCCGCCGGCAATTGCCGGGACTGGTCCTCGGTCAGCCACTGGAAGATTTCCACCAGCTCCGCCATCTCGACGCTGGCGGCCATGGCCAGGTTCTTCGGGCTGTGAAATTGCCGCCAGTCGTTGCGATCGCGAATGGCGTGCAGGCGTTGGGTCAGTTGGTCTAGGTTCATCGGGGTCTCCTGAAGGCGTATAGCTTCCGGGGGATGGGCGTGGGACGCAAGAGCACTTTCACCAGCAAGCCGGCTCCTACAAGATATGCAGCCCCTGCCAGCTTCTATGCTTAACAGGGAACTCACCCCAGGCCTCCATGGCCCAAGGTTGAGCTCAGGCACCAAGCCCTTCTTTCATCAGGACGCACACATGCAGGTAGAAAGCTTCTTCGAATGGCTTGGCCAGGCCATAGGTTCGGTCATCCGGTTTATCGTCGACCTGCTCAGCGGGTTGTTCAATACCCTGACCCACGCCGGTGGCAACTTTGTCGACGGACTGTCCCGCGCCCTGGGCATGGACACCTCGATCATCAGCATCCTCACCTTGATCATCGGCCTGATGTGCCTCTACTCGGCGATCCGCGCCTTCATGCGCGCCTCGATCATCATCGGGATCATCTGGCTGGTGCTCGGCCTCTGGCTCCTGAGCTGGATCATCCACTAAGTTCATGCGGTTGCTGCGCCGGCCGCTTTAAACCTCGGCGCGTCCCGGCGCCGAGGCTACAATGCCGGCTCTCGCAAGGAGCCCGCATGTCCCCCCTGATCACCGATTGGCGTCATCGCCCCACCCATCGTCGCGTCTGGGCCCTGGCCGCGCCGATGATCCTGTCGAATATTTCCGTGCCCCTGGTGGCCCTGGTGGACAGCACGGTGATCGGTCACCTGCCCCATGCCCATCAGTTGGGCGCGGTGGCCGTCGGCGCCAGTCTCTACACCTTTCTGGCCTGGGCCATGGGTTTCTTGCGCATGGGCTCCACCGGGTTTGCTGCCCAGGCCGCCGGCCGTGGTGACGGCGCGGCCTTGCGGCAGATTCTGCTTCAAGGCTTGCTGCTGGCGCTGGGCCTGGCGCTGTTGCTGGGAGCCATAGGCGTGCCGCTGAGCGGCGCGGCCTTGCAGCTGATGCAACCCTCGGCGGAGCTGGATCAGATGACCCGGGCGTTTTTCCACACCCGCCTGCTGGGCCTGCCCGCTGCCCTGGCCAGTTTTGCCCTGGTGGGCTGGTTCCTTGGCACCCAGAACGCCCGGGCGCCGCTGACCATCCTGCTCAGCACCAATCTGGTGAACATCGCTCTGAACCTGTGGTTTGTCCTCGGGCTGGACTGGGGCGTGGTGGGTTCGGCCCGGGCCTCAGTGATCGCCGAATGGACCGGCGCGCTGATCGGCCTGGCCATGACCCGCCCGGCCCTGCGGGCCTACCCGGGGCAGATCGTCTGGGCGACGCTGCGCCGCTGGCAGAGCTGGCGCCCGCTACTGGCGGTGAACCGGGACATTTTCATCCGCAGCCTGGCCCTGCAATCGGTGTTTTTCCTGATCACCGTGCAAGGCGCACGACTCGGCGATGCCACGGTGGCGGCCAACGCCCTGCTGCTCAATGGCCTGCTGCTCACCGCCCACGCCCTGGACGGGCTGGCCCACGCGGTAGAGGCCCTGTGTGGCCACGCCATCGGCGCCCATGATCGCCCCGCCCTGCGCCGCTCACTGGTGGTGGCCGGCGGCTGGTCGCTGCTGGCCAGCCTGGGGTTTGCCGTGCTGTTCCTGCTGGGAGGCCACCTGTTCATCGAAATGCAGACCAACATTCCCGAGGTCCGCCAGACCGCCTTCACCTACCTGCCCTACCTCGCCGTGCTGCCCTTGATCGCGGTCTGGAGCTACCTGCTGGACGGTCTGTTCATCGGCGCCACCCGAGCTCGGGAAATGCGCAACGGCATGCTCCTCACCGTGCTCCTGCTGCTGCCCTTCGCCTGGGCACTGCAAGGCTTCGGCAACCACGGCCTGTGGCTGACCTTTCTGCTGTTCATGCTCCTGCGCAGCCTGACCCTGGCAGCCTTCGCCTGGCACCTGGAGCGACGCGACGGCTGGTTTGCCGGGACTCACTGAAGCCCCCCATAAGCCAATGAATCCTGGCCGAGCGACATGACAGGCCAGTCGAAATCTGTTCGCCGCCCCACTGCAGCGAAATCGACGAGGTTGCCTGTCACTGGCCTGGGTGTTGTACTCGCCCGCGCCTTGGCGGGAACTTGCCAATGGTTCTTTCGCAGAGCAGAACAACCGGTCAAACAGCTGTCGCCGCACTCAACTTCATACTGAAATCTCGCAGCTGCCTTCGAGGTAATCCTGACTATGGCCAACCGCTCCTATCTCTACAGCCTGAGCAATCGACCCACGACCTATGAGGACCGTCCCGAGAGCATTTGCGGACTGTCTGAATGGCCGTACTACGTCCCCTTCATCTACCGTCTGCTGTTGTCTGGCGACCCGCAGCTGTGTGCCTCGCTGATAGCGGACGGATTCGAGGAAGACGAGCCTGAACACAAGAGCAGAGTCTATGCGATCAGCAGCCCCTTCGATCCCGGCTTTGAACGAGTGCGGCGCTTCGCGGACATTATCCGGACGGCTGTATCCCTGCCCCCCTCAATCGAACCCCAGGCTAGCGCCGTGCAACACAAGGGCACCTTCCTGGGACGCCTAAAACAGCTCTTCTCAGCAAAGCAGGAGACAGCCCCAGCGGCGTCGCCGGCACAGACTGCGACAGTAGCCGAACTTCTCGCCGCCCTGGACGAAAGCATCGCCTTCCTCGAAGCACATCGTGACCGTTATCTGCTGCTGGAAACGATCGAACTCGACTCCATGCTCGTCTCCGGGGAAGCGGCACTGAAAGACTCCGTGGAGCAGGAAATCGCCAGATGCCGCTACATCGGCAGGACCGTCGATGCCCTGCCCAGCGACCTCGTGCAAGCAGGGCAAGTGCTCAGAAGAGCGGCCACGCAAAAATCGGCGCCGCCCTTGGACGCCCTCTTCGGACTCCACCTGGACGACGACTACGACAGCACCTACAACGACGCGACCCAATACCCGCTGGGCCTGGAATGGAGCGAAGACCTGTACTTCGAGCTGTTGAACCTGAGCGAATTCCAGGCACAGGATGCCTAGGCGTGGTAACCGACAGCCGCAACGCGGTGCACACGGGTGTTCCCCGGCTCACTGATTCGGCGTCGACTCGACAAAGCCGCTGACCCGATCCAGTACCGGAGCCAGGCCGCGCAAGGGCCGGGACAAGGCCGCCACCAGAGTGGCGTGGCCAGTGCGGGAGAAGTAGAACTCCTGCACCGGCACTCCCGCCGCTCGCAGCTTACAGGCCAGACCGCCGGTATTGCGCTGCGGGTTGACCAGGGAGTCTTCGCTGGACGCGATCAACAGTGCCGGTGGCGCGCCCCGGCTGACATGGTTGATGGGCTGCGAGTCCGGCGGCGAGTCGGGGTAGAAAAACACCGGGCGCACCTCGGGGTTGCGGATCGGCAGAAAGTCATAGGGCCCGGCAAGGCCGATCCAGCCCTTGATGATCTGCGGCGTCAGCCCGACTTGCCCCAGCAAGCGCGAGTCCAGGGCGAGCATGGCCACGTTGTAGGCGCCGGAACTGTGCCCCATCAGATACAGCCGCCGCGGGTCGGCGCCAAATTCGCCGATATGCTCATGGGTCCAGGCCACGGCGCGGGCCGCGTCTTCGAGAAAGGCCGGGTAGCGCACCTGCGGATACAGCCGGTAGTCCGCCAGGACCGCCACCATGCCCCGAGAGGCCAGGGCCTCGCCGACAAAGTCGTAGTCGCTGCGCGAGCCGCTGTTCCAACTGCCGCCATAAAAGAACACCACCACCGGCGCACCGGGAACCGCCTGCCGGGGCTGATAGACATCCAGCTTCTGCCGGGGATCGCTGCCGTAGGCAATGTCCCGAGTCTTGATAAAGGTACTGCCGGGTGTCAGGGAATTGAGCACCTTGAGCGGCGAACAGGCCGCCAGCAGGCTGAGCACCAGGGTGCTGAACAACAGACGCCAGGCGCCCTTGGATGTATTGAGCATCAGCAAGCCTCGTTGCGCCCACCATGGACGCCTCTTCGCAGGCTAGCTGCAAATGGGACGGAGCCCCATCTTCTGTGGCAAACCTGGAAGCCGCGCAAAAAAAAACGCGCCCTCCATCGGAGGGCGCGGCTTTGTGCGGGGGCGGGACGGGCATCACCGGGGATGCCCGGCCCCTCAGGACGACAGGTAGGACGAGCGGGTCAGGCCCAGACGCAAGGCGTCGAGGAACTGGGTACGCTCGGCGGTAGTGATCTTGGCACTGGCCACCTTGTCGCGGTAATGAGTCATCAACTCCTCCGGCGACAAGTGCACGTAGCGCAGCATGTCTTCGATGGTGTCGTGGGTCTCGATCCCGGCGTGGTACACGCTGCCGTTGGCGCGCTGGTAGATGTTCACCGAATCGGTGTCACCAAACAGGTTGTGCATATCACCGAGGATTTCCTGGTAGGCGCCCACCAGGAAGATCCCCAGCAGGTAGTCCTCGCCTTCGTTGAGGCCATGTACTGGCAGGCTGGTCTCGATGCTCTGCTCGTCGACGTACTGCTTGATCTTGCCATCGGAGTCGCAGGTCAGGTCTTGCAGCACGGCGCGGCGCAGCGGCTCTTCGTCGAGGCGGTGCAACGGCAGGATCGGCAGAACCTGGCCGATGGCCCAAGTATCCGGCAGGCTCTGGAACACCGAGAAGTTGCAGATGTACTTGTCCGCCAGCTTGTCATTGAGTTCGTCCAGCACCTGGCGGTGGGAACGCTGACGGGCCTTCAGCGAGTTGTGCAGGCGGCGGCAGACTGCGAAGTAGCATTGCTCGGCCAGGGCTTTCTCGGCCAGGGTCAGCTTGCCATCGGCGTACTGCGAGGCCACGTCGCTCATGTAGTGAGTGGCGCGCCAGTAGGTTTCGGTGACCATCTCGATGTCGGTCGGACCCAGCAGGTCCACCAGCCATTGCACGGTTTCCGGCAATTCGGTCTTGTTCTCGATCTGTGGCACGTCGTCGTTGTGCTTCTCGACGTCGGTCACCTGGACCACCAGCATGGCGTGGTGGGCGGTCAGGGAGCGGCCGCTCTCGGAGAAGATATGCGGGTGCGGCAGGCTCTGCGCGTCGCAGAATTCCTTGAGCATGCCCACCACCACACCGGCGTAGTCATCCATGTCGTAGTTGATCGAGCTGGCGTTGCGCGAGTGGGTACCGTCGTAGTCCACGCCAAGGCCGCCACCGACGTCGATGTGATCCACCGGCAGGCCAAGGTTGCGCAGCTCGCCGTAGTAACGGATTGCTTCCTTGAAGCCATGCTGGTAGTCCGCCAGGTTGGCGATCTGCGAACCCATGTGGAAGTGCAGCAGGCGGATGCCCTGGTCCAGGCCGGCAGCGCGGAAGCGCTCCACCACCGACAGCAACTGCGCCGCCGACAAGCCGAACTTGGATTTTTCACCACCCGTATCGGCCCACTTGCTTGAGGCCAGGGACGACAGGCGCACCCGCAGGCCGACCTGTGGCTTGACCTTGAGCGCCGCGGCCTCTTCGATCACCAGGCCCACCTCGGACTCTTTCTCGATGACGATGAACACGTTGTGGCCGAGCTTCTGGCCCATCAGCGCCAGACGAATGAACTCGCGATCCTTGTAGCCGTTGCAGACGATGGTGCCGCCCTTGGGCGCCAGGGCCAGGACCGCCAGCAGTTCCGGCTTGGAGCCGGCTTCCAGGCCGATGGAAACGTTCTGGGTGGCAATGATGTTCTCGATCACCGCTTCCTGCTGGTTGACCTTGATCGGGTACAGCGCGGTGTACTTGCTCTGGTATTCCAGGCGCTCGATGTTGGCGTCGAAGGCGCCGGTCAGCTGGCGCACGCGGTCCTGGAGAATGTCCGGGAAACGCACCAGCAATGGCAGGGACAAGCCGCTCTTGCGCAGCTCCTCGACTTGTTCGAACAGATCGATGGGCAAGCTGCTCGGGCCGTTCGGACGAACTTCGACGCGACCGGCGTCATTGATCGCGAAATACCCGGCCCCCCAATGGCGAATCCCGTAAACACTGCGGCTGTCCGCAACTGTCCATTGGCTGCCATCGTCTTTACGTGTGCGTCGTACGGACATCGAAGTCCCCTATAAAGAAGTCATAGAGCGCCGCCCCCAATCCAGGGCTGGCGCAGTCTAAAGAATGAAAATGACGATTAGCCTGCAAGCGCAATAGACCGCGCTCGCAGGGCTGAGTTTAGAAACCGTTCATGAACAGGCTCTGTGAAAACCATGCAGACGACACTGGAGTCCTGAGTTCATCAAGACCGCATCCAGTCAGAGGTGGTTTTCACAGAGGCTGCTAGCCGCCGGACTTCTTCGCCTTGAAACCGTGCTTGATCAGTTCCGCCAAGAGTAGCTCGACGTGGTCGCCCTGGATTTCAATGACGCCGTCCTTCAAGGCGCCACCAGTGCCACAACGTTTTTTCAACGTCGTGGCCAAGTCCTTGAGAGCGTCTTCGGCCAGGGGCACGCCGGTGACGGTGGTCACCGTCTTGCCGCCACGGCCCTTGCTTTCGCGACGCACGCGAGCAATGCCGTCGCCGGCTGGAATCACGGTTTGTTTGCAGATGCAGGCGGTCACCGGCTGGCTACAGTCCGGGCAATGTCGACCTGCGTCGGTGGAAAACACCAGGCCACCAAGGGCGGCGAAGGATGCGGCTTTTTTGGCCACCGGCAATCCTCTTGGGAGGACAAAGACTGGTCGAAGCATATGGCGCTGCCATCGACCGCGAAGCCCCACTCAGGCAGGGGCAGCGCTACTGAACCGGCGGTGCTTATAAAAAGCAGTGCCAGCTCAGCTTGAAAAGTCGCGCAGTGTAACGGCAAAAAGCCGACTTGCTAAGAGCCAATCGGCGTCAATTTATGCAACTTTAACGACGTCGAGCCAGATAGCGTTGCAAGGCGGCCAGGGAGTCCGGGCAATAGGGCTTTTCGTGGATTTCCCGCAGCACCTGATCCAGCGGAATAAAGTGCGCTTCAAGGACCTCTTCCGGCTGCAGGCGCAGCGGACCGTCCCACACTGCAGAGAACGCCGAGCACCAGAGGCGGTTGCCGGTGTCCTCGAAGAAGAAGTGATCATGGGCGGTTAATTCGACCCCGCTCACTCCCAGCTCTTCTTCCAGTTCCCGGGCGGCCGACTCAGCGTAGCTCTCGGTGGCCTGGACCATGCCGCCAGCGGCAACATCCCAGTAGCCCGGGTAGATGGCCTTGCTCAGCGTACGCCGGTGCACGCAGAGCTCACCGGCGGAATTGAACAACATGATGTAGGTGCCACGGCCAATCAGGCCGCGCTCGCGCAGCTCCGAGCGGACCATGGCACCCAGCAACTGGTCTTCGCCATCGACCCAGGCAATCTGTTCAGCGTCGGAGGCGGCGCGATGAGCCGCCTCATTGGTGGTTGCGACCATGGATCAGCCTTGATTGAGCAGTTGACGCAAGTCGATGACCGCCGCGTTGGCCCGGGAGATGTAGTTGGCCATGACCAGCGAGTGGTTGGCCAGGATGCCGAAACCGCTGCCATTGAGGATCATCGGGCTCCAGACCGGCTCCTGGGACGCCTCCAGCTCACGGATGATCTGCCGCACGCTGACCGTGGCGTTTTTCTTCGCCAGTACGTCGGCGAAGTCCACTTCAATCGCTCGCAGCAGATGCGACAGCGCCCAGGCCTGGCCACGGGCTTCGTAGAACACGTTATCGATCTGCAACCACGGGGTTTCCTCGAGTTCCTCATCCATCTGCGGGGCCTGCCCCGGGGCGAGCACTTCGGTTTTCAGCGCCGTATTGAGCTTGACCCGGCCGACACTGGCCGACAAGCGCTGGGACAGCGAGCCCAGGCGCGTGCCCACATCACCCAGCCAGTTATTGAGGTTGTCGGCACGGGCATAGAATTGCGCGGTCTTCTGATTAGGATCGGACAGGCGTGCCTGATAGCGGCTCAGGGAGTTGATGCCTTCCTGATACTCCGACTCACTGGACGGCAGTATCCAGCTCTTGTTGTCGAAGTTGAAACGCGGCTCGGCCTTGGCCAGATCGGCGTCTTCGGCGGACTGCGATTGGGACCGTGCGAAGTCCTTGCGCAGGGCGCGGGTCAAGTCGCGGACCTGGACCAGCACGCCGTATTCCCAGCTTGGCATGTTGTCCAGCCACAGGCCCGGCGGGAAGCGGTCGTTGGAGATATAGCCCCCCGGCTTATCGAGCAGGGTACTGGCCACAGTCTTGAGGGTTTCCACGGTGGTGTAGCCCACCACCATCTGCCGCCCTTCTTTCTCGGCGGCAATCTGCGCGTTTTGCTGGACCGGGAACAGCGCCGGCTCCTGACTCCAGTACCAACCCAAGGCGCCGGTAACCAATAGGTACAGGCCCAACAAGGTGAGCAGGGCGCGACTGAACAGCAGGCCACCGAAATAGCTGCGTGTCGCCGACTTGGGTTCGGCAGCACGCTCCGGCGCGCTGCCTGCGCGATTCTTCCAATCCAGCATGGCTATGTCCTTTCAATCACTTGGGTTCATCGGTTCGACCACAACCCTACTCCATCGTGCATTGCCTTGACGGGATAAATCTCCCGGCAAATGCGCACCGCGCAATGATTGCGAATCAGGTCGACACTATAGATGAAGCACAGTCCAGAGCCTATGCGACCAGAGGGTCAGAAACTGAATTACGGCGCTTTGCACATTATTGACGTACGACACTCATGGGACGCGAAAGTGGTGCTAGCATAGAGCCACCAGTCGATCTCAGCATGCACCCTCACTAGTAGTCAGGATATGACCGAGCCAGAAGACCCCAGCCGTGAGCGCCTCAAGCACCACTTTGCCCAGCGGGTAATTCATCAGGCACGTCAGATTCTTGAGATATGGCAGCGTCTGCAGCGCAGCGAATGGTCAACCACCGACATGTCGGAACTGTGCGAAGCCAATCTACGCCTGCTGCGTTTCGCCGAACGTTTCGAACAACCTGAACACACTCAGCTGGCCCATAGCATCAGCCAATCGCTGGAAGCTGTGGACGCCAATCGCGGTCGCCTGAGCAGCACCCTGATCACCGATCTCAATCGCCTGATGCAGCGCCTGTCACGCACCGGCCTGCGCCATGGCGACCAGCTGGAACAAACCTTCCTGCCGCCGCTGCGCAAGCCGATCTACATCATGCTGCAGGATCACGAGCGGGCCGAGCGCCTGGCCAAGCAACTGGAATTCTTCGGCCTCAGCGCCCAGTCCCTGGACAGCATCGCAGCCTTCCGTTCGTCCATGGCCGAACGGTTGCCGGCGGCGATTGTCATCGACGTTGATTTCTCCGGCCCCGGCATGGGCCTGACCCTGGCGGACGAAGCCCAGGTTGGCCTCGAGCAAAAGTTGCCGCTGTTGTTTTTCAGCCTGCATGAAACCGATACCCCGACCCGCCTGGCCGCAGTGCGCGCCGGCGGCCAGGAGTTCCTGACCGGCACCCTGGAAGCTTCCAGCCTGTTGGAAAAAATCGAGGTGCTGACCTGCGTCGCCCAGTACGAACCCTATAAAGTGTTGATCATCGACGACTCCCGCGCCCAGGCCCTGCACACCGAGCGCCTGCTCAACAGTGCCGGGATCGTCACCCGCACCCTGATCGAGCCGATCCAGGCCATGGCCGAGCTGGCGGACTTCCAGCCGGACTTGATCATCCTCGACATGTACATGCCGGCCTGCACCGGCACCGAGCTGGCCAAGGTGATCCGCCACAATGACCGCTATGTCAGCGTGCCAATCATCTATCTGTCCGCCGAGGACGACCTGGACAAGCAGCTGGATGCCATGAGCGAAGGCGGCGACGATTTCCTCACCAAGCCGATCAAGCCTCGACACCTGATCACCACCGTGCGCAACCGCGCAGCCCGGGCGCGCAACCTCAAGGCGCGAATGGTCCGCGACAGCCTCACGGGCCTGTACAACCACACCCATATCCTGCAACTGCTGGAAGACTGCAGCTTCCGCTCGCGCCGCGAAGACAAGCCGCTGAGCTTTGCCATGCTCGATATCGACCACTTCAAGCGGGTCAATGACAGCCACGGCCATCCCATGGGCGACCGGGTGATCAAGAGCCTCGCGCTGTTTCTCAAGCAGCGCCTGCGCAAGACCGACTTCATTGGCCGCTACGGCGGTGAAGAATTTGCCATCGTCATGCCCGACACTGACCAGGACGCCGCGTGCAAGGTGCTGGACGAGATCCGCCAGCGCTTTGCCGAGATCCACTACCCGGCCCAACCCCACGACCTGTGGTGCACCTTCAGCGCCGGGGTGGTCGAGATGGAGCAAGACTCCGACAGCTTGATGATGGCCAGCCAGGCGGACGAGGCGCTGTACCGCGCCAAGCATGGCGGACGCAACCGGGTGCAGGCCGCGCGACAATCAAGTCAAAGTGCCACTTTTTCATCGGACTCCACTGATTCGGTCATAACCCTGTAATACAAACGCAATAAATTCAGGCGCTTACCATTTTTCCGTTGGTAGAGCCCCGATGCGCCTGAAGCTGCTGACCAATCTCAATACCCTGCTGTTAGTTGCCGTTTGCCTGGCCCTGGGGGCGACGCTCTGGTGGTCGCAACGGGCCCTGGAGCGCCCCTATCTGCTGATGGAGCGCTACCTGGGGCTATCCCAGCAGTTTCAGAACCAAGTGGCGCGCAATATCGAGGACTACCTGGCCAGCGGCGACGCCCTGCGCCTGAGCAGTGCCGCACAGGCCATCGAAACCCTGCAAGGCGAACTCAGCGAACTGCCGCCGCAACTGGCGCAAAGCCTACGCCCGAGCCTGGCCAGCCTCGACGACTTCAGCAAGACCGACCTGCTGGCAGCAGGCAAACTGGCGGGCGACCCCCAGGCCCTGCTATTGCAGGCCGAACGTGAACTGGGTGCCAACCTCGAACAGCTCAGCCAATACACCAATGGAGCCAAGACTGCTGGCGCCGCGGCCTACCTGCCGCTGCTGCTGAACGCTGCGCAACACCTGGGCAAACTGTCCCTGGCCCGAGACAAGCTGGTGAGCAGCGGTCGCAGCGAGCTGGCTGCCGACGTCGAGCGCGAGGTGAACAACATTCGCGGCCAGGCCGAGCTGATCGAAGCCCTGCCTTTATTAGGCGTGGCCACCAGCAGCGAGTCCGGCACCGACGACTTCGCGGCCTTGATGGGTCTGGAAAACACCCAGAAGGCGGCGACTGAAGACGCGGGTGTCGGCCTCAAGCGTGAACTCCACGGCCTGCTCAACCGCTACCCCACGGAACTCGAGCGTACCCGTGAGCAGATCCAGAAACGTGCCGACCTGAGCGCCGCGACGCTGCTGAAGATCACTGCCGTGCGCCAGGCGATCGCCGAACTGGAACCTGCGGTGCGCGCCCAGCACGGGCAGATCCAGGGCGAAGTGCGGCTGATGCAAGGGCTGATGATCGGCCTGATCCTGCTGATCGCCCTGGTCATCGACACCTTGCAGCGCAAGCTGGCCCGGGTCCTGAGCAACCTCGCCCCGGCACTCTCGACCTGGGCCGAAGGCGACTTCAGCCGCCCGATCCAACTGGGCAAGACCAACCACGAACTGCACGCTATCGAAGAGTCGCTGAACCGCCTGCGGGCCTACCTGGTGGACCTGGTGGGCACCATTCGCCAGAACGCCGAGCAAGTGGCCGGCAGCAGCCGTGCCCTGGCCGACCTCAGCAGCGGCCTGCACAGCGGTGCCGAGCGCCAGGCCGGCGACACCGCCCAGATCCGCGATGCCCTGGGGGAGCTGGAGGCCACCATCCAGCAGGTTGCCGGTGATGCCAGCCAGGCTGCCGATGCCAGCCGCAGCGCCGGGCTGGCCGTGCAACAGGGACAGAAAGTCATCGGCCTGAGCCTCACCGGCCTGCACGCCCTGGTGGGTGAAGTGCAGGGCAACGCGCAGATGATCGAGCACCTGGCACAAGAGTCCGCCACCATTGGCGGGGTGCTGACGGTGATTCGCTCCATCGCCGACCAGACCAACCTGCTGGCTCTCAATGCTGCCATCGAAGCCGCACGCGCCGGGGAGATGGGCCGCGGCTTCGCGGTGGTCGCCGAAGAGGTGCGCTCCCTGGCCCAGCGCACTGCCGGCGCCACGGCACAGATCCAGACCCTGATCGCCGGCCTGCAAAGCGCCGCGCAGCAATCGGTGGAAGGCATGCGCGCCCAGGTCGAACACGCCGAAGCCACTGCCAGCCAGGCCCAGGCTGCCGACGGTGCCCTGGACGAAATCGTCGGGGCGATCCAGACCATTGCCGACACTGCGGTACGAATTGCTGATGTCACCGCCCAGCAGAGCGGCGCAGTCAGCGAGATCCGTGATCACAGCGAACGCATTCATCAACTGGGTGGCGACAACCTGCTGCGCATCGGCGAAGGCCGAAGCCAGGGCGAGAACCTGCTGGACCTGGGGGGCCAGTTGCACACGGCGGTTCAGGCCTTCCGCGTCTGAATCAGGCCCCTCGCCAGCCTTGAGCACTCTCCTAGAGCGGATCATCGGTGAAACGGGCGCCAGGGATCCCCTCCAGGCCACCTTGCTGGCAAGTGACCGGATTTAATCGCTTGGTCACATATTTTGCGCAAACATCGGTCATCGTGCTGGCTATTGCCGAGAACTGGACAGTCATAAAGTCTTTCCGGCATAGTCGCCGGGTTCTGACAACAGCACCTCGATAACAAGGAACAACCGATGGCCACCCTACTGGTTCTTCACGGCCCCAACCTGAACCTGCTTGGCACCCGTGAACCGGGGGTCTACGGCGCAACCACCCTGGCCCAGATCAACCAGGACCTGGAGCAGCGGGCCCGTGATGCCGGGCACCATCTGCAGTACCTGCAGAGCAATGCCGAGTACGAATTGATCGAGCGCATTCATGCCGCACGGGATGAAGGCGTGGACTTCATTTTGATCAATCCAGCAGCTTTTACGCATACAAGCGTCGCTTTACGTGACGCGTTGCTGGCGGTGAGCATCCCATTCATCGAAGTGCATTTGTCTAACGTGCACAAACGCGAACCTTTCCGCCATCACTCCTACTTCTCCGACGTTGCGGTGGGAGTGATCTGCGGCCTTGGCGCCAGCGGTTACCGACTGGCCCTGGAGGCCGCCCTAGAGCAGCTTGAACAACAAGCTAAACGCCCCTGACCGACCCTTGGGAGTTGATGATTCATGGATATCCGTAAAGTTAAGAAACTGATCGAACTGCTGGAAGAGTCCGGCATCGATGAGCTGGAGATCAAGGAAGGCGAAGAGTCCGTACGCATCAGCCGTCACAGCAAGACTCCAGCCCAGCAGTACTACGCTCCTGCGCCAATGGCCGCACCTGTCGCGGCACCTGCTGCTGCCGCTCCGGCCGCTGCTCCTGCTGCCCCGGCGGCACCCGTGCTGAACGGCACCGTTGCTCGCTCGCCGATGGTCGGCACCTTCTACCGCAAATCTTCGCCTAGCTCGCCAGCCTTCGTTGAAGTCGGCCAAAGCGTGAAGAAGGGCGACACCCTGTGCATCGTCGAAGCGATGAAGATGATGAACCACATCGAAGCTGAAACCAGCGGTGTGATCGAGTCCATCCTTGTCGAAGACGGCCAGCCGGTTGAGTACGACCAACCGCTGTTCACCATCGTTTGAACCGCGGAGAGCCAACGATGTCTGCGAAGTTGGAAAAAGTTCTGATCGCCAACCGCGGTGAAATCGCCCTGCGGATCCTGCGCGCCTGCAAAGAAATGGGCATCAAGACCGTCGCCGTCTACTCCAAGGCCGACAAGGAACTGATGCACCTGGGCCTGGCAGACGAATCCGTCTGCATCGGACCTGCGCAAGCCGCACAGTCCTACCTGCACATCCCGGCCATCATCGCGGCAGCAGAGGTCACCGGCGCCACGGCAATTCACCCTGGCTACGGCTTCCTCGCGGAAAACGCTGACTTCGCCGAACAGGTGGAAAACTCCGGCTTTGCCTTCATCGGCCCGAAAGCTGACACCATCCGCCTGATGGGCGACAAGGTTTCGGCCAAGCACGCCATGATCGCTGCCGGCGTACCCACGGTTCCAGGTTCTGACGGCCCGCTGCCGGAAGACGAAGAAACCGCGTTGCGCATCGGCCGTGAAGTCGGCTACCCAGTGATCATCAAGGCTGCTGGCGGCGGCGGTGGTCGCGGCATGCGCGTAGTGCATAAAGAAGAAGACCTGATCGCCTCGGCCAAACTGACCCGCTCAGAAGCTGGCGCGGCGTTCGGCAACCCGATGGTCTACCTGGAGAAGTTCCTGACCAACCCACGCCACGTGGAAGTTCAGGTGCTGTCCGACGGCCAGGGCAATGCCATCCACCTGGGCGACCGCGACTGCTCGCTGCAGCGTCGTCACCAGAAGGTCCTCGAAGAAGCACCGGCACCGGGCATCGACGAAACCGCACGCCAGGAAGTCTTCGCCCGCTGCGTCAAGGCGTGCATCGACATCGGCTACCGTGGCGCCGGCACCTTCGAGTTCCTCTACGAGAACGGCAGCTTCTACTTCATCGAGATGAACACTCGTGTCCAGGTAGAGCACCCGGTTTCGGAGATGGTCACCGGTATCGACATCGTCAAGGAGATGCTCAGCATCGCCGCCGGCAACAAGCTGTCGTTCACCCAGGATGACGTGGTCATCCGCGGTCACGCGCTGGAATGCCGGATCAACGCCGAAGACCCGAAAACCTTCATGCCAAGCCCAGGCACGGTCAAGCACTTCCATGCCCCGGGCGGCAACGGCGTGCGCGTCGACTCGCACCTGTACAGCGGTTACGCGGTTCCACCGAACTACGATTCGTTGATCGGCAAGCTGATCACCTACGGGGCAACCCGTGACGAAGCCATGGCGCGCATGCGCAATGCGCTGGACGAAATCGTCGTCGACGGGATCAAGACCAACATCCCGCTGCACCGCGACCTGACCCGTGACGAAGGCTTCTGCAAAGGGGGAGTGAACATTCACTACCTCGAGCACAAGCTGGCCGAGCAACACTGATCGGCACTCGCCACACCGCCAAGGCCGCTTCCGAGCGGCCTTGGCGTATCTGCTTATCTCCCAGCGCCCTGTAGGAGCGAGCTGGCTCGCGAACCGCGCAGCGGCCATTGCGTACATTCCCTGATCAGCCGCTATCGCAAGCAAGAACCAGGCATCCCCCTCGCTCCCACGGGTCGTCTCGCGTAAACTTGCGCGCTTCTCGCGGCCCGCTAGGCTGCACATCACATATTTTCAAAGGTGCCCGCCATGCCTTGGCTGCAAGTCCGTCTCGCCATCAGCCCAGAACAAGCCGAAACCTACGAAGACGCTTTTCTTGAAGTCGGTGCCGTCTCGGTGACCTTCATGGACGCCGAGGATCAGCCGATCTTCGAACCCGAACTCAATACCACGCCGCTGTGGTCCCACACCCACCTGCTGGCGCTGTTCGAAGGCGGCACCGAAGCCGCTAGCGTGCTCGCCCATCTGGAACTGCTGACCGGCAGCCCGCTGCCCGAGCATCACAGCGAAGTCATCGAAGACCAGGATTGGGAACGTAGCTGGATGGACAACTTCCAGCCGATGCGTTTTGGCCAGCGCCTGTGGATTGTCCCAAGCTGGCACGCCGCCCCAGAGCCAGACGCGGTCAACCTGCTGCTGGACCCGGGCCTGGCCTTCGGCACCGGCACCCATCCGACCACCGCCCTGTGCCTGCAATGGCTGGACGGCCAGGACCTGAAAGGTTGCGACGTACTGGACTTCGGCTGCGGCTCCGGCATCCTCGCCATCGCCGCCCTGTTGCTGGGCGCCAAGCAAGCCGTGGGCACCGACATTGATGTACAAGCCCTGGAAGCCTCCCGAGACAACGCCGGGCGCAACAACATCGCCGAGGCCTTGTTCCCGCTGTACCTGCCCGAACAACTGCCGCAAGTACAAGCCGATGTGCTGGTGGCCAACATCCTCGCCGGCCCCCTGGTCTCCCTGGCTCCGCAACTGTCGAGCCTGGTGAAGCCCGGTGGACGCCTGGCGCTCTCGGGGATCCTCGCCGAACAAGGCGAAGAGGTCGCCGCCGCCTATGCCCAGGACTTCGATCTGGACCCGATCGCCAACCTCGATGGCTGGGTGCGCATCACCGGCCGTCGGCGCTAGAATGGCCGCCTGCATAATCCGGATGGCCGCATGACCGACAGTTTCGTCACCCAGTGCCCGCATTGCCAAACCAGGTTCCGTGTCAGCCATGCTCAATTGAGCGTGGCCCGCGGAGTGGTTCGCTGTGGCTCCTGCCTGCAGGTGTTCAACGCTGCTCGGCAGCTGCTTGAGCAACGCGCAGCCAAGGAAGGCGTAACGTCCAGGCCTGCCGCCAAACCGACCGCCGCGCCGGCAGCCACTGCGCCGCCGACACCGGCCCCGGAACCGGAACTGCAGCCCCCTCCGGCACCGATTCCAGCTGCGCCCCCCGTCCAACGCGCCATCAGTCAGAAGCAATGGTCGGCCGCCGAGATGGATCTGGACCACCTAGACCTCGACGAGGAACTGGCCAAGCTCGAACAGCGGGAAATCCAGCCAGCCAAGGCCTTCGGCCAGGAGCGCGAACACCAGGAAGAGAGCCTCAGCGCCCGCCGTGATCCATTGGACAGCGACGAAGCCCACTGGCCCGACGGCCTGTTCGGCAGTGCCGCCAAGAACGATAAACCCGAGCCTCTCGCCACCAAGACACCAGCATCCCAGGACGAAGCCAGCCAAGAGCCTGCCAGGTCCGGTCGTACCGAACCGTCGCTGTCTTTCAACCTGGCGGACCTGGATGACGAGCCGCAGGCACCGCGGTTGCGCCCGGATGATGACCTCGCTTCCCTGGACACCCACTCTCCTGCAGAGGCCATCGAGCACGACGACAAACCAGAGGCCACCGCCCCAGGCAAGAAACGCCGCGAGCGCAGTGAGCCCGGGGTTCAGGAAGACGTGCTGCTGGACCTGGTGGACGATCCGATCCATCTCGACTGGCAGAAACGTCGTTCACCCTGGGGACGACGCCTGCTCTGGATGCTGCTGATCCTGCTGGCTGCTGGCGGCCTGGTGGGTCAATACGTCGCCTACCACTTCGACGAACTGGCGCGCCAGGACCAGTACCGTCCGTGGTTCCAGGAGCTGTGCCCGGAGTTCGGCTGTACGGTACCGTCGCGCGTGGACATCGCCCGGATCAAGAGCAGCAATCTGGTGGTGCGCAGCCACCCGGAGTTCAGCGGAGCGCTGGTAGTGGATGCCATCATCTACAACCGTGCGCCCTTCTCCCAACCGTTCCCGTTGCTGGAACTGCGCTTCGCCGATCTCAATGGCCATCTGATTGCCAGCCGCAGCTTCAAACCCGGGGAATACCTGGGTGGCGACCTGCAAGATGTCGCGGAAATGCCGCCGCAGACACCGATCCACATTGCCCTCGACATTCTCGACCCCGGACCGAAAGCCGTGAACTACAGTCTGAGTTTCCACTCGCCTGAGTAAATCGGCTAGACGAGTTGATGGAAAACGCTGGATTGACGACAGTTTTATGACTGCGTCGCTCAGATTAATCCTGAGTCGATAACGGAAGAACTGTTCAGATTTTATCCAATTCAGCCTTTATCCGGTCATCGAGAGCGGGTATCATGCCAACCCTTTTTCGAACTCTCATGATCCGGCCCCACAACAGGGAAGTCCTATGTCGGCGGTACGCATCGGCCCATATACAGTGCACAACGGCTTGATTCTCGCCCCAATGGCGGGTGTCACCGACCAGCCCTTTCGTCAGCTTTGCAAGCAATTGGGCGCGGGCCTTGTAGTCTCGGAAATGGTCACCAGCGACATGAGCTTGTGGAACAGCCGTAAATCGCGGCTGCGCATGATCCACGAAGGCGATCCCGAGCCACGCTCGGTACAGATTGCCGGTGGTGATGCACAGATGCTGGCAGACGCCGCCCGCGCCAACGTCGAGTTGGGCGCACAAATAATTGATATCAACATGGGTTGCCCGGCGAAGAAGGTCTGCAACAAGGCCGCCGGCTCCGCTTTGCTGAAAGACGAAGCCCTGGTCAACGAGATTCTCCAGGCGGTGGTGGCCGCGGTGGATGTACCGGTCACCCTGAAGATCCGTACCGGCTGGGACCGGCAGAACAAGAATGGCCTGACGGTGGCGAAGATCGCCGAGCAGGCGGGCATCACGGCACTGGCGGTCCATGGTAGGACCCGGGCCGATCTGTACACCGGCGAGGCCGAGTACGACACCATCGCCGCGATCAAGCAGGCGGTGTCGATTCCGGTCTTTGCCAACGGCGACATCGACTCACCCGAAAAGGCCCGGCAGGTGTTGCACGCCACCGGTGTCGACGGGCTGTTGATCGGCCGGGCCGCCCAGGGGCGGCCATGGATTTTTCGTGAGATCGAACACTTCCTGCAGACCGGTGAAACCCTCCCGGCGCTGGAGCTGTTCGAAGTGGAACGTATTCTGCTAGAGCACCTGGCCGCGCTGCATGTCTTCTATGGGGATGTCATGGGCGTACGCATTGCGCGCAAGCATGTGGGCTGGTATCTCGCAACCCTGCCGGGCGCCAGGGAGTTTCGCGCCCACTTCAATCGTTTGGAAGATACGGAAGCACAATGCGCCAACGTTCGGGAGTTCTTTGCCGGGCGTTACAAGAGCCTGGAAGCAGGGGACGGAGAGGGGGTGGCCGCATGACGATGATGACCGAGACTTTAGTGAGTGGAACAACACCCGTGAGCGACAACGTGAATTTGAAACAGCACCTCAATACACCCAGCGAAGAAGGCCAGACCCTTCGCGGGAGTGTCGAGAAGGCGCTGCACAATTATTTCGCCCACCTTGAGGGCGCGGCCGTCACGGATGTGTACAACCTGGTGCTCTCCGAAGTCGAGGCTCCCTTGCTCGAAAGTGTGATGAACTACGTCAAGGGCAATCAGACCAAGGCCAGCGAACTCCTGGGTCTGAACCGAGGTACCCTGCGCAAGAAACTCAAGCAGTACGATTTGTTGTAAGCATTCAATCAAACCAGAAAGGCGCCCGCGTAAAAAACGGTCGCCTTTTTTGCTGACTCCTTTGCTTTTGATGGAAATTGAGATGACCGACCAGACTACCCGCCTGCCGATCCGCCGCGCCTTGATCAGTGTTTCCGACAAGACCGGGATCCTTGAATTCGCCAAGGAGCTGGAAGCCCTTGGTGTGGAGATCCTCTCCACCGGCGGGACCTTCAAACTGCTGCAGGACAACGGCGTGTCCGCAGTGGAAGTCGCGGATTACACCGGTTTCGCGGAAATGATGGATGGCCGGGTGAAGACCCTGCACCCGAAAATCCACGGCGGTATCCTTGGTCGTCGCGGTATCGACGACGCCATCATGAACGAACACGGGATCAAGCCGATCGATCTGGTCGCCGTCAACCTCTACCCGTTCGAAGCCACCATCTCCAAGCCGGGTTGCGACCTGCCGACCGCCATCGAGAACATCGACATTGGCGGCCCAACCATGGTCCGCTCGGCAGCCAAGAACCACAAAGACGTGGCCATCGTGGTCAACGCCAGCGACTACGCCAGCGTCCTGGAAAGCCTCAAGGCCGGTGGCCTGACCTACGCCCAGCGCTTCGACCTGATGCTCAAGGCCTTTGAACACACCGCGGCCTACGACGGCATGATCGCCAACTACATGGGCACCGTGAACCAGGCTGCCGAGACCCTGAGCACAGAAGGCCGCAGCGAGTTCCCGCGGACCTTCAACAGCCAGTTCATCAAGGCCCAGGAAATGCGCTACGGCGAGAACCCGCACCAGAGCGCGGCGTTCTACGTGGAAGCCAAGCCGGCCGAAGTCGGCATCGCCACCGCCACCCAGCTGCAAGGCAAGGAGCTGTCGTACAACAACGTGGCCGATACCGATGCCGCGCTGGAATGCGTCAAGAGCTTCGTCAAGCCGGCTTGCGTGATCGTCAAGCACGCCAACCCGTGCGGCGTTGCCGTCAGCCCGGACGCTGAAGGCGGCATCCGCCAGGCCTATGAGCTGGCTTACGCCACCGACACCGAATCGGCCTTCGGCGGCATCATCGCCTTCAACCGCGAGCTGGACGCAGCCACTGCCAAGGCGATCGTCGAACGTCAGTTCGTTGAAGTGATCATCGCCCCTTCCGTGACTGAAGAAGCCCGCGCCATTGTTGCCGCCAAAGCCAACGTGCGTTTGCTGGCCTGCGGTGAATGGTCGGCTGATCGCGCTGCCGCCTGGGACTACAAGCGCGTCAACGGCGGCCTGCTGGTACAGAGCCGCGATATCGGCATGATCAGCGCCGATGACCTGAAGGTGGTGACCAAGCGCGCACCTACCGAGCAGGAAATCCACGACCTGATCTTCGCCTGGAAAGTTGCCAAGTACGTCAAGTCCAACGCCATCGTCTACGCCAAGAACCGCCAGACCATCGGGGTCGGCGCCGGCCAGATGAGCCGCGTGAACTCCGCCCGGATCGCCGCCATCAAGGCCGAGCACGCCGGTCTGCAGGTAGCCGGTTCGGTAATGGCCTCCGACGCGTTCTTCCCGTTCCGCGACGGCCTGGACAACGCCGCCAAGGTCGGTATCACCGCGGTGATCCAGCCAGGCGGCTCGATGCGTGATGCCGAAGTGATTGCCGCTGCCGACGAAGCCGGCATCGCCATGGTCTTCACCGGCATGCGTCATTTCCGTCACTAAGCACTCGCCACAGTAGGAGCCGGCTTGCCGGCGAAAGCGGTCCCGCCCAACAAGCGAGGCGCCCCGATCGCCGGCAAGCCGGCTCCTACTTTTGCTTTCCTGAATTAGCGTCATCCGAGGTTTTTGAAATGAATGTACTGATCATTGGTAGCGGCGGTCGTGAACACGCCCTGGCCTGGAAAGTCGCTCAGGACCCACGGGTTCAGAAAGTGTTCGTCGCCCCGGGCAACGCCGGCACCGCCATCGAAGCCAAGTGCGAGAACGTCGCCATCGACGTCCTGGCCCTGGAACAGCTGGCAGATTTCGCTGAGAAAAACGTCTCCCTGACCATCGTTGGCCCGGAAGTGCCGCTGGTGGCCGGCGTGGTCGACCTGTTCCGCTCCCGTGGCCTGGACTGCTTCGGCCCGACCGCCGGCGCCGCGCAGCTGGAAGGCTCGAAGGCCTTCACCAAGGACTTCCTCGCGCGCCACAAGATCCCGACTGCCGACTATCAGAACTTCACCGAGATCGAGCCGGCCCTGGCCTACCTGCGGGAAAAAGGCGCGCCGATCGTGATCAAGGCCGATGGCCTGGCCGCCGGCAAAGGCGTGATCGTCGCCATGACCCTGGCCGAAGCCGAAGAGGCCGTGCGCGACATGCTGGCCGGCAATGCCTTCGGTGACGCCGGCTCGCGTGTGGTCATCGAGGAGTTCCTCGATGGCGAAGAAGCCAGCTTCATCGTCATGGTCGACGGCAAGAACGTGCTGCCCATGGCCACGAGCCAGGACCACAAGCGCGTCGGCGACGGCGACACTGGCCCCAATACCGGTGGCATGGGCGCTTACTCGCCAGCACCGGTGGTCACCTCAGAAGTACACCAACGGGTGATGGACCTGGTGATCTGGCCGACCGTGCGCGGCATGGCCGAAGAAGGCAACGTCTACACCGGTTTCCTCTATGCCGGGCTGATGATCGACAAGGCCGGTAACCCGAAGGTCATCGAGTTCAACTGCCGCTTCGGCGACCCAGAGACCCAGCCGGTCATGCTGCGCCTGCAATCGAGCCTGGTGCTGCTGGTGGAAGCCGCCCTGGCCCAGGCCCTGGACAAGGTCGAAGCGCAATGGGATCCACGCCCGAGCCTGGGTATCGTGCTGGCCGCTGGCGGCTATCCTGGTGACTACGCCAAGGGCGCAGCGATTACCGGTCTGGACGCCGCCGCTGAACTGGAAGGCAAAATCTTCCACGCCGGCACCGCGCTCAAGGACGGTCAGGTTGTAACCTCCGGCGGCCGGGTACTGTGTGCCACCGCCATGGGCGACAGCGTGGACGCAGCCCAGCAGCAAGCCTACCGCCTGGCGGCCAAGGTCGATTGGCAGGGCTGCTTCTACCGCAACGACATCGGCTACCGTGCCATTGCTCGCGAGCGTGGCCAGGAGTAAAGCCTGCCCTGACTCCGGCAAGGGCCTTGCGCCCTTGCCGGGCGGTCATTACGCCGCGCATAGTTATAATCAGGCATCAACCAATGAAGGGATTTCGCCGTGCGCTGGCTCAGGACTGCCCTAGGTCTCACTGTCACATTGCTGACTCTGCTCTGCTTGAATCCGGCCCTGGCCGCTCAAGGCAGTGGCTGGGCGGTTTTGCTCGACGAACAGGCCGACCTGCAACTCAGTGACATCCGCTCCCCACGCTACATCAACCAGTTCAGCCCGATCGAACTGGACAAGCTGACCGCCGCCGAGCCTGACGGCGCCCTGTGGTTACGCTTCAAGCTCCAACCAGGGACCCACGAGCAGATCCTGCGGATCTTCGCCCCCGACCTGTCCCACCTGAATCTCTACGTGCTCGACGGTGACAAGCTGATCGAGCAAGTGAACACCGGTTCCAGCCAGGCACAAACGGAAAAGCCCCTGCCCAGCAGAGACTTCATGCTGCCGCTGCCGCAAAGCGCCAAGCCGCTGGATGTGTATGTACGGCTAGTGTCCGAGCACGAACTGCGCCCCTACATCACCCTGCAATCGGCAGTGATGAGCGCCGCCAACCAGAGCCAGACGCTGATCTACGGCCTGCTCTTCGGCTGCCTGGCAATGCTGATCCTGCACAACCTCACACGCTTCGCCTACACCCGCTCTCGCAGCAGCTTGTGGCTGGCGGCCTGCGAGGGCCTGCTGACCCTCAGCCTGTTGATGCTGCTGAACCTGCTAGGCCCCTGGCTACCAGACTTGCAGCCGCTGCAGACCCCGGGAGCCTATGTGGCCCTGCTGCTGACTGCGCCCTGCGGGATGATGTTCGCCTACCGCTTTTTCGCCCCGCTGGGTCCGCACCCGCTGAATCGCCTGCTGCTGGGCAACATCCTGGTAATCGGCCTGTTCGGCCTGTTGCTGCTGTTTGTCAGCACCCTGCCGCTGAACATCATCACCTATGGCCTGGTGGCCCTGGCCGGCCTGAGCATGCTGTTCGTCGGCGGCTATCACTGGCACAAGGGCTATCGTCCGGCCCGCTTGTTCGTCGCCGCAATGGTGATCTTCAACCTCGGTACCCTGGTGATCCTCCCGGCCCTGCTGGGCCTGACCCTGGTCGCACCGCAAGGGCTGATCATCACCCTGATGAGTGTGGTGTGCATCGCCGGCCTGCTGATGAGCATTGCCCTGGGCGAACGCCAGCGCAACATCACCGAGAACCGCTTCAGCGTCAGCCGCGACCTCGCCGCCAGCACTGCCGAGGTCAATGCCAAGGCTGAATTCCTGGCCAAGATCAGCCACGAGATCCGCACCCCGATGAACGGCGTGTTGGGCATGACCGAACTGCTGCTGGGCACACCGCTGTCGGTCAAGCAGCGCGACTACGTGCAGACCATCCACAGCGCCGGCAACGAACTGCTGACCCTGATCAACGAGATCCTCGACATCTCCAAGCTGGAATCCGGGCAGATTGAACTGGACGACGTACAGTTCGACCTCAATGCCCTGATCGAAGACTGCCTGAGCATCTTCCGCGCCAAGGCCGAACAGCAGAATGTCGAACTGATCAGCTTCATCCAGCCCCAGGTGCCGCGGGTCATCAGCGGCGACCCGACGCGCCTGCGCCAGGCCCTGCTGAGCCTGTTGGAAAACGCCCTGAAGAAGACCGACGAGGGCGAAGTGCTGATCGTCGTCGCCCTCGACGAACGCAGCAGCAAGCCGCGCCTGCGCATTGCCGTGCAGGACAGCGGCCAGCCGATGGACGCCGAAGAGCGCGACGCCCTGCTGCACACCGAGCTGCACAGCAAGAACTTCCTCGCCACTACCCGCCTGGGAGGCAATCTCGGGCTGGTGATCGCGCGCCAGTTGATCCTGCTGATGCACGGCGAATTCGGCATCAAGAGCGGCGCTCAACAAGGCAGCACCCTGTGGCTGACCCTGCCCCTGGACGCCGAGCGCCTGGAGCAACCCACCGCCGATCTCGACGGCCCGCTGCAAGGCGCCCGGGTGCTGGTGGTTGATGACAACGACACCTGCCGCAAAGTCCTGGTGCAACAATGCAGTGCCTGGGGCCTGAACGTCAGCGCTGTGCCTTCGGGTAAGGAGGCGTTGGCACTGCTGCGGACCAAGGCCCATCTGCGGGACTATTTCGACGTGGTCCTGCTGGACCAGAACATGCCCGGCATGACCGGCATGCAACTGGCGGCGAAGATCAAGGAAGACCCGAGCCTGAACCACGACATCCTGTTGATCATGCTCACCGGCATCAGCAATGCGCCGAGCAAGGTGATTGCACGCAATGCCGGGATCAAGCGCATCCTCGCCAAGCCGGTGGCCGGCTATACCCTCAAGACCACCCTGGCCGACGAACTCAGTCAACGGGACAAGGCACCCGCCGCGCCCTACAACCTGCCCTTCAATACCCCGCCGAGCCCGGCGCCGGTCACTGTGCCCAGCGACTTCCGCATCCTGGTGGCCGAAGACAACAGCATCTCGACCAAGGTCATCCGCGGCATGCTCGGCAAGCTCAACCTGCAGCCCGACACCGCCAGTAACGGCGAAGAGGCCCTGCAGGCAATGAAAGCCCAGCGCTACGACCTGGTGCTGATGGATTGCGAAATGCCGGTGCTGGACGGGTTCTCCGCCACCCAGCAACTGCGGGCCTGGGAAGTCGGCAACCAACGGGTGCGCACCCCGGTGGTGGCCCTTACCGCGCACATCCTCGCCGAGCACAAGGAGCGCGCGCGCCAGGCCGGCATGGACGGGCACATGGCCAAGCCGGTGGAGCTCTCGCAACTGCGCGAACTGGTGGAACACTGGGTCACCCAGCGCGATCTGCGTGAGCGCAGCGCCGCACACACCAGTTGAGCCGACAGCCCGGGCGGCGCCTGTTAAACTCTGGCTCGCCCTCCTTAGTCGTGAGCTCCCACCATGCTCCACGTGCTGTTCAGCGTTTACCTGAAGATGCTGGTGCTCTATAGCCCATTCTTCGTGCTCTCGTGCTTCATCAGCCTGACCCGCGGCTATTCCCCCAAGGAGCGGCGGCGCCTGGCCTGGAAAGTCGCCTTGGCGACCCTGGTCTCCAGCATCCTGCTGTACCTGTTCGGCCGGGTGATCTTCAGTGTCTTCGGGATCACCGTGGATGCCTTCCGCATCGGCGCCGGCAGCGTGCTGTTCATCTCCGCCCTGGGCATGGCCCAGGGCAAGTCCGCGGTCCAGACCGACAACGTGCAGCAGGACGTGACCATCGTCCCGCTGACCATTCCCCTGACCGTGGGCCCCGGCACCATCGGTGCGCTGCTGGTGATGGGCGTCAGCCAGCCCCACTGGGACGACAAGCTCACCGCGATCCTGAGCATCGCCCTGGCCAGCTTTACCGTCGGCGTGGTGCTGTACCTGTCGAACCGCATCGAAGGCATTCTTGGCGAGCAAGGCTTGCAGATCGTCAGCCGCCTGATGGGGCTGTTCGTCTGTGCCCTGGCGGCGCAAATCATCTTTACCGGGGTTCGAGGGTATCTGGTGCCCTAGGCATCCGGGATGCCCCCAGCGCCCTTACATGGAATCACAGGCAACGGAATGCAGATGCCCCAAAGACCTCCCGGCAAGCACCGCTCCCGGATGCCGTGCTCAGCTCTGGCCTCCCTACGATTCCTGATCGACCAACGCCTGGGTTACCTGCTGGCATTGCTGGTATTGCTCGCGCAGCCGGCCATGGCGGCAGACCTGCCAAACGCAGAATCGAAGAAGCGCCTCGACTACCTCAGTGGCTACAGCGAGCAGTTTGGCGACTTCCACGTGTTTCGCGGCAGATCCTCCATCAGCACCTTGGAAATCACCTACAAAGGCCGGCCCTACCGGCCACTGAATGCCTGGCAGATCACCGATGTCAGGCCCACCGGCGCGATCCAGGGCGGCCAGCCGGTGCTGCTGGCGACCACTATCGAATGGATGGGCGTCGGCACGGTGGTGATTGCCGTGCAGAACGACACGCCGCTGGCCCGCATCCTCAGCCCGGTCAAAAGCGCGAGCGAACCCGACTGGGGCCAGCCGCAAGCAGGACGCAATGATCTGCTGCTGTTCCCCGAGGGCGCACGAGCCTTCGTGCCATCGACCGGGCAAGTGCTGTGGTTCGACAATCAACTGCCCGGCTGGGGTCTCTCGCACCACTCCATGCTGGTGTCAGTCGCGCCGGACAATCGCAGCGCCGCGTTCCTGGGCAAGGAAAGCTTGCTGCTCAGCTCGGTGGACCAGGGGGTCTATGCCCATTGGCCGATCAGCAAGGAGCTGAATGCGAGTCAGATCTGGCCGCTGTTCAAGGAGTCCTACGCCCGTGCCCGAAAAGCCCTGGAGCAAGGTCGGAGCATCGACGGGAGGCGCCTGCAACATGCCCTGGAAGTGGATTGGGTCGCGCAGAATTTCAGTTGGCAAAAGGTCCAAGGGGTCTGGCAACTCAAGGGCCTGGGCCTGACCTCCAGCCCTATCAAGGGGAGCAGAGAGTGATGCCGAACCTTCTACCTCGACCCTTTGCATGGTCCACCCAGCGCCTGCTGCAGCTGGTTGTCGTGGTGCTCCTGAGCGGTTGCGCCAACCATGGTGCCGAACGGCCCAGCGATATTCGCACCGAAGACGCCAAGACCACGCAAGCGGTCCTGGAACTTCAAGTGACCTTCGCCAAGGCACCCGACTACAAGCCCGATACCTCAGGCCCCTATGCGTCCAGCAAGTACGTGAAAATCGACGGCTACCCGAGCATCCAGATTCCGTTCTACCAGAAGGGCATCGGTTTCGAACTGGGAGTACTCGGCGACCCACGAGCGCTGCTGGCGTTGCCTTATCCCTCGCCCAAGAGCGATTCGGCCACCACCTCCCTGCGGGTCATGGGCCAGAAGCTGGACCCCACTCACTATCGCTTCCTGGTGTTGCCGCTGTCGGGCTGGAACAGCCTCAACAGCTTCGAGGTGGCCTTCGCCCACAACGGTCGGCAAGAAGCCATGACCTTCAGCTACAGCACCCAGGACGTGTGCGAGAACAGCTTCGCGGTGACCACCCCGACCTATGGTTTCGCCCTTTCCGTGGCCGCGCGCTTTCCTGGCAACGCCCGAGGTTGCCTGAAACCCTGCGATGCGCGCCCAGGGTATGCGGGGCATTGCGCCTACTACTCCGGTTTCTTGCTGGTACCGAGCCTGTAAGCAAAGCCGCCCGTGCCCTCCTGGAAGGATAAGGAACAACACAATGCCCTACAGCGCCGACGCTGCTTTCGTACAGGAGCAATGGCAGGACGAGTGCTTCCCACGGGGAAACGCCCTGATCCTGAACAGCGGTTTCTACTGCCTGTTCGACCTGCCCTACGCACATTCCCAACCGCTCAACAAAGTCTGGATTCCGGCCCTGGATTATCCCCGCCCGGATGAACCTGACTTCGTCACGCCCCTGGGATTTTCCGCCGACGGCCCGCAGCCTTTTTACGCCAAAGGCGGCGAGACTGCCGGCTATGGCGGCGACGGCTTCCTGGCATTGCAGGAAAAGGGCTCGGACAAACTGATCTGGTTGATTACCTTCCGGGACACCAACCCCTTCAGCCGGGTAGAAATCCACGACCAGCACATCCAAGCCGAGTCGACATCCGGGGTCAGGGTACGAATCCCCATCGAGCGGCCCGACCAGTTGACTCTGGTCTGGCCATAAACTGAACACCCAGGCCGAGTGCCCATGGAAAAACTTACCCGCCTCGCCGCCATCGACCGCTTGAGCCGACAGCGCCTGCTGTCCCTCTCTGCGCTAGAGCGCTACGACCAGCTCTTGAACAGGTGGAGCATCGATGACGGCGACCCTGAGTTCGCAACGCTCCCGGCAACCCTGCGCCAAGAACTGTTGCAGCATCAGGAGCCCCCCGAAAACGTGCAAGACCCGCACTATGACCCACTGATACTGCTCAACCTGCGCGCGGAATACCGCAGCGTCACCGCCCAGTACTTGACCCGCTGCCTGCTTGAAGCCGGCTGTGGCGAACACCAGGTCGACGAGCCAGTCGAGCCGCTGCTCGCCTGCCCTTGCTGCGGTTATCTGACCTTGGGCGCGCGCGGCGAGTATGAAATCTGTGACCTGTGCCACTGGGAAGATGACGGCAGCAATGCCGCCGATGCACTGAGCGGGCCGAACCACATGACCCTGCGCCAGGCTCGGGAACAATTCGCCCGAAGCCGGGATACTTTACCCTTGGACAAATGGCCACGGGCCAGCGAGAACGCCCGATGATTCCCAAGCAACTGATGGCATTGATCGAAGCCCAGCCAAACCCCAGGCCCCGCATCGAAACCGCCAAGGTGACCCACGCACTGAAGACGCTGGGCATTGCCCTGGACAGCGAGTTCGCGCAGATCTACCTGGCCTGCCACCCCGCCGACTTCGAAAGCCGGGCGAGCTACGAAGTGCTGATGGACATCGCCGAGCCCACCGAGCAGATCCTCATCGGCACTGAATTCATCCATGAAGTGTGGGAGCTGCCAAAGAACTTTATCGCCTTCACCTCATTGCAAGCCGAAGGCGGCTACTTGCTGGACAAGGACTCTGGCGGCGTCTGGGATTTTGGCCTCGAGAACTGGGAGGACTTTGTCGCCGGACGCATGCCGGCCAGGTGGGGCAGCTTCTTCGAGTTTGTCACCTGGCTGCTGTCAGCCGATGCTCCGGATGATGACTAGCCCCTCCGCCGTACCGTAGGAGTCGGCTTGCCGGCGAAGGCGACCGCCAGATCGCTATCGCCGGCAAGCGGCTTCCAGCAGGGCTGAGTTCAGGGCTTCTGGCCGTACCAGCGCGGCGTGTATACCCACTCGCCGCCTTCTGCGCGTGGAAACACACAGGTGGTGGACGAGCCCACCAGCACCATGGTGCGCATATCCACTTGCTCCGGAGTCAACTCGCCCAGGGTGATCACCCGCAGGGTCTGCCCCGGACGGCCGATATCGCGCCCCAGCACCACCGGGGTTTGCGGCGTCCGATGCTGGCGCACGATTTCCAGGGCCCGCCCCAGTTGCCACGGCCGGGAGCGGGAGATCGGGTTATAGAAGGCCAGGGCCAGGTCAGCCTGGGATGCCAGGTCCAAACGTTTCTCGATGATCTCCCAGGGCTTGAGGTTGTCCGACAGCGACAGCACGCAGAAGTCGTGCCCCAAAGGCGCACCGGCCTGTGCAGCGGTGGCCAGGGAGGCGGAGACACCGGGGAGCATTTCCAGGTCGACGTTGTGCCAAGCCGGGTCGCTGGACTCGTGCAGCGCTTCCAGTACCGCAGCGGCCATGGCGAATACGCCCGGGTCACCGGACGACACCACCACCACTGAGCGGCCTTGAGCCGCCAGTTCAAAGGCATGCCGCGCGCGCTGCATTTCTTCGCGGTTGTCGGTGCAGTGCATGACCTGATCGGCGCGGAACGGGCCAGCCATGCGCACGTAGGTTTCGTAGCCGAGGATATCGTTGGCCCGGGCCAGTTCGGCCTTGACCGCTGGCACCATCAACTCCGCAGCCCCAGGGCCGAGACCGATCACCGCGAGGCGGCCACGCGGACGGCCGATCTGCTCGGGGTCCAGAGGCTGGCTGGCCACGGCAATAGCGATGTCGTCGCTCACGCTGAGGGCCGGCAGCAGTTGTGGCACGGCCTGTTGTGCCAGTTCCACAACGCTGCCCGGCGCCGAGGAAAAACGCAGGGGCACGCCCAGTTCAGCAGCGGCTTGATGCAGGGTGCGGTTGGCCATGTCGCTATCAGGGGCCAGCAAGCAAGCGAGGGATTGCACGGCAATTGTCTTCTGATGCAAGGCATCGCGCAGCGCATCGGCGCCGGTCAGTTTGCCGTTGCAGGCAATCAGCACACTGCGCGGGTAGATCAGCAGCTCATTGGCCGCAGCTTCACGCTCAGCGGAGCCGACGCGGATGGTCAGGCGTGCTTGCTGGTCTTGCGGCAACTTGGCTTGCGCCAGCCACGGTGCAGCGCCTTCGATGCGCACGCTTTCGCCGCCCAGCAGGTCGGAAACAAAGCGTTTGCCCAGTTCCAGATCGCCCAGGGCATAGCCACTCGGCGGGTTCAACAGGCAGGTGCCAAAGCGCAGTTCACCGCTGGTGGTGATGGCCGCCGCCACCCCCAGGCCCGCGGCGATTTCCCGGGCCATGAGGTTGACGCCGCCCAAGCCGCCGAGCAGTGGCACCACGGCACTGCCGTCTTCGGCCACCGCCAGTACCGGCGGCTCGGCGCCTTTTTCCAGCAGCAGCGGCGCCAGGGTACGGATGACGATGCCCGCCGCACACAGGGCAATGATCGGCGTGTCCTGTTGGTACAACTGGCGCAGGGTCGCACCAAATTCGGCGTAGACCCGGTCCGCGCCTTCGACCCGCTCCGCCAGGCCGTAAATCAGCGCATCGGGATACAGCTGCTGGATCTGACGCGCGGTATTCAGGCTGCCTTGGCCAAGGATCACGATGGCCGGAATCAAACGGGCCATCAGCCTTGCCACCTTTCGCCGGGAACGATGATCAGCGAGAAGTACGGCGAAGACATCGGCTCCACCTCATCCAGGGGCACGATCTTCTGGTTGGCCATGGTCGCACGCTCGACATACAACGCTCGCTGCGCCAGACCCAGCTCCTGCAGTACCTGGCGCACCTTGGGGAAGTTGCGCCCCAGTTTCATCACCACCGCCGCATCGGCATCCGCCAGGCGCCGCTTGAGCTCGTCATGGGGCAGCACACCGGAGAGCACCGACAGGCTCTGGTTGCGATACACCAACGGTGCGCCCAGTACCGAGGCACCACCAAGCATCGAACACACGCCCGGCACTACTTCGGCCTGATAGCGCTCGGCCAGGCGGTCATGCAGGTACATGTAGGAACCGTAGAAGAACGGGTCACCTTCACAGATCACCGCCACATCGCGGCCGGCGTCCAGGTGTACCGCCAATGCCTCGCTGGCACTGTCGTAGAAATCGCTGATTATCTGTTCATAGGACAGCGGCGCCTCCAGCACTTCGGTGGTCACCGGATACACCAGCGGCATCAAGGTCTGGGCTTGTTGCAGGTGCGCCTCGATGATACCGAAGGCGTTGCCCTTTTTGCCCTTGGCGACGAAATACGCCACCACTGGCGACTCACGCAGCAGGCGCAGGGCTTTGACAGTAATCAGTTCCGGGTCACCGGGGCCGACGCCGAGGCCGATCAAACGTCCAGGTTGCTGCATCATTCGATCTCCGTGGCCAGGGCATTGACGGCGGCGGCGGCCATGGCGCTGCCACCGAGGCGACCCTGCATGATCACGAAGGGCACGCCCCGGCTGTCCGCAGCGAGCATCGCCTTGGATTCGGCGGCGCCGACAAAACCCACCGGGAAGCCGAGGATCAGTGCGGGTTTCGGTGCCCCGGCATCGAGCATTTCCAACAGGTAGAACAACGCGGTGGGGGCGTTGCCGATCACCACCACGCTGCCTTCCAGGTGCGGGCGCCACAGCTCCAGGGCCGCCGCCGAGCGGGTGTTGCCCAGCTCCCGGGCCAGCTCCGGCACGCTGTCGTCGCGCAGGGTGCAGATCACCTGATTGTGGGCGGGCAAACGCGCCCGCGTGATGCCTTCGCAGACCATCCGCGCATCGCAGAGGATCGGTGCACCGGCGGCCAGGGCATCGCGCCCGGCCTTGCCTGCGCCTGCCGAGAACTGCAGGCCGTCGATGGCCTCGACCATGCCGCAGGCGTGGATCACGCGCACCGCGAGTTTTTCCAGGTCGGCAGGGATGCGATCGAGCCTGGCTTCTTCGCGGATGATCGCGAAGGAGTTGCGATAGATCTCCTGACCGTCGCGGATGTAATCAATCATCAAGGTGACTCCGTGGGCGGGCTTCAAGTACAGCCTCTGCCGCTTCAATAGAAAGGTTACGTGCGTGCAACGTGCCGAAACCCGGCTGCGCGGCATCGCGAAAATAAACGTCATAGCGCCCGGGGGCCACGGCCAGCAAGGTGGCCGCAGCCACATGGGCGGCAGCACAGGAGCGCGAACAGGCCGACAGGTGCACATCCAGGCAGCGGCCGTGACGTTGCAGCAAGGCTGCCAGCCTGACGGCATCACCCTTGGTCTCGGCCAGGGCCTTGCCGCAACCGTTGGAACCGGTGCAGGCAATCAGATGGGCCAAGGCCTGCCCAGGGCTGCACAGCAGGCCCAGTTGACTCAGCTGCGCAGTGACTGCCGGAGCGTCCGCCAGGGCAATGAAGGGCAGCAGCAGGCTCTGCCAGGGGGTGAAACGCAGGCTGGCGTCGCCGTAACGCTGCGCCAACTGCGCGACGCCCTTGAGCACGTCGGGGTCGAGGCGTCCCAAGGGCGTGACCGCGCCGACATACACCCGCCCGCTGTCGCTCTGTGGATAAGTTCCCAGGTGCAGGCCTTCGGCGGCGGCCGGGCGCTGCCAGCCATCGATGTTCAGCAAGGGACGACTCAAACGCTGATCCAGCAGCGCGACAAAATCGCTCACCGGCATTTGCGCCAGCAAATGACGCATGCGCGTCTGCTCGGGCAGGGCCTGTTCGAGGAACAGTTCGAGCACCGCCACCAGCAGCTCGTGGCCCTGCTCCAGCGGCACCGCGGCTACAGGTTTATCCACAGGGCAACCGGCCAAGCCAAAGGCCAGCAGCAATTGTCCGTCGCGCTCAAGGGCCGCCAGCCACAGATCGTGGTGATGCTCGAGCATGGCCAGGGCCTCGCCGCCGTCGAGTTGCACGGCAAACTTGGCCGACAACTCGTGGAAGCGCGGATGGCTCTGCAAGGTCTCGAGGATCTGCCCGGCCAGGGGCCGGGTGTCCAGCAGCCGCAGCGGGTCAATGCCGGCGCTGGGGCTGAGCATCAGGTTGCGCACATCGTCGCCGGCGGCGGAGGTCGGTCCCAGGCCGGCCGCCAGCAGTTTGGCGATCAACGCCTGATGCTCCGCACCAATGCCGCGAATCTGCAGGTTGGCGCGATTGGTGGCCTCGATCACCCCGCCGGCATAAGCCTGCGCTGCTTCGGCCACCGCCAGCGCCTGGGTCGCGCTGATGGCCCCGCCCGCCAGCTTGATCCGGCAGATGCCACCGTCCAGCGCCGGGACGATGCGCAGCAACCCCGGGCAAGCCGAGGGACGGATGGCAGTGGACATCGAGCGTTCGTTCAAAGGGGTGGCCGGCAGTGTGGGAAAAGCGCTTCGTCAGCGAAGGCGCGGTATTATGCCTGCTTTGTCCGAAGGCATGAAAAGCCTGCCTGTCGGAACATCAGGTTTTATGTTCGAGGAAAAGTGATGTCGCCCTGGCTGACAGTAGTGGGAATCGGTGAAGACGGCTTCAAGGGCCTGGGCAGGAATGCCCGTCACGCCCTGCTGAGGGCCTCGCGGATCGTCGGCGGCCAGCGCCAGCTGGATCTGCTGCCGGCGTGCATCCGTGGCGAGCGCCAGCTGTGGCCCAGCCCGTTTTCACTGGAGCCGGTACTGAGCCAGCGGGGCACAGCAGTCTGCGTGCTGGCCAGCGGCGACCCGATGCTGTTCGGCGTCGGTGCCAGCCTGGCGCGGCAACTGCCGGCGCATGAACTGCAGGTGCTGCCCTTCCCTTCCGCTTATTCCCTGGCCGCCGCGCGCTTGGGCTGGCCGCTGCAGGAAGTGGTCACCCTGTCGGTGGTGGCGCGGCCAATCGCCGCGCTCAATACCCAGCTGTTCAGCGGCGTACGCCTGGTGGTGCTGAGCAATGACGGCCACAGCCCGGCGGCCATCGCCGGTCTGCTGCGTGAACGCGGCTTCGGCCCGAGCCGGATCAGTGTGCTGGAGCACCTGGGAGGGCCACTGGAGCGACGGGTAGATGGCACTGCCAATGACTGGAGCGATCCACCGATTGCCGACCTGAACCTGCTGGCCATCGAATGCCGGGCCGAGCCCAATACGCTGCGTCTGTCGCGCCTGGCCGGCCTGCCTGACTCAGCCTTTCAGCACGACGGCCAACTGACCAAGCGCGACGTGCGCGCCATCACCCTGGCGCGCCTGGCTCCGGTGCCCGGTGAATTGCTCTGGGATGTGGGGGCCGGCAGCGGCTCCATCGGCATCGAATGGATGCGCGCGCACCCTAGCTGCCGAGCCCTGGCCATCGAGGCCGACACTGGCCGCCAACAGTTGATCGAACACAACCGCGAAGTGCTTGGAGTGCCCGGACTGCAACTGATTCGCGGCAGCGCACCCCAGGCCCTGGTCGGGCTGGAGCGTCCGGACGCGGTGTTCATCGGCGGCGGCGTGACCCGTGACGGCGTACTGCAGGCCTGCTGGGAACAACTCAAGCCTGGCGGACGCCTGGTGGCCAATGCGGTGACCCTGCAAAGCGAAATGACCTTGATGGACTGGCGTGGCCGGCACGGCGGTGAACTGACCCGCATCCATATCGCCCAGGCCCAGCCCCTGGGGGAATTCGACACCTGGCGCCAAGCCTTGCCGATCACCCTGCTGGACCTGCAAAAAACCCAGGAATTGCCATGACCCTGGTAGCCGCGGGCTTGCCTGCGAACGCGTCCTCGTGCGGGTGCGCAAACGCTTGTTCACGGGCACGCTCGCCCTTGCAGGGTGTGCGCTATGCGTGAGGAAACGGCTGAGCAGCCCACGCCCCTGCGCAGTGGCCTGACCACCGGCAGTTGCGCCACCGCCACCAGCCTGGCCGCTGCTCGCCTGCTGTTGGCGGGCGTCAACGCGGATGCGGTGGATATCGTCCTGCCCAAGGGCAAGCAGGTACAGATGCGCCTGGAGTTCTGCCGCCACACCGTAGACGGCGCCGAAGCCGGAACCCTCAAGGACGCCGGCGACGATCCGGATGTTACCCACGGCGCCCTGCTGTACTCCCAGGTGTGCCTGACCCGCGAACCGGGAATTCGCTTCGTCGCAGGCTCAGGGGTCGGCACCGTGACCCGCCCCGGCCTGGTCCTGGCAGTGGGCGAGCCGGCGATCAATCCGGTACCGCGGCGGATGATCAGCGAGCATCTGCAGCGACTCGCCGAGGAGCAAGCCTACGCCGGCGGCTTCGAAGTCACGGTGAATGTCGAGGGCGGTGAAGCCCTGGCCCTGAAAACCATGAACCCGCGCCTGGGGATTCTCGGTGGGTTGTCGATCCTGGGCACCAGCGGCATTGTCCGGCCCTTCTCCTGCGCAGCCTATATCGCTTCGATCCACCAAGGCATCGATGTGGCCAAGACCAATGGCTACCAGCACATCGCCGCCTGCACCGGCAACGCCAGTGAGGACACCATGCGCCGGGTCTATGGGCTGCCGGAAATCGCCCTGATCGAAATGGGCGATTTTGTCGGCGCAGTGCTCAAGCACCTGCGCAAAGTGCCGGTGGCCAAACTCAGCCTGTGTGGTGGCTTCGGCAAGATCAGCAAGCTGGCGGCCGGGCACATGGACCTGCACAGCCGCCACTCCAGCATCGACTTGCCACAACTGGCGCAATGGGCTGCTGAAGTGGGCGCCGATCCGGCCCTGCAACAGGCCATCCGCGAGGCCAACACCAGCCAGCAGGCGCTGGCCATGGCCAGCGCTGCCGGGGTCGCCCTGGGCAACGCGGTGTGCCAGCACGCCCTGGACTTCGCCCGCAGCGTGGTGCCGTCCCAGGTCCAGGTGGAAGTCTTCGCCATCGATCGCCAGGGCGGCATCGTCGGCCACGCTGGAGCGTTGCAATGACCCGCATCCTGTTGTTGGGCGGGGTCACCGAGGCCTTGGCCATCGCCCGCACCCTGGGTCCGCAACATATCTACAGCCTGGCCGGCGTCGGCCGGGTGCCCAGCGACCTGGCCTGCCAGGTGCGGGTCGGCGGTTACGGCGGGGCCGAGGGCCTGGCAGGCTTTATTCGCGAGCAACGGATCAGCCTGTTGCTGGACGCCACTCACCCCTATGCCGCGCAGATCAGCGCCAATGCCGTGGCCGCTGCAACGCTCAGCGGCGTGCCCTGCTGGGCCCTGCGGCGCCCCGCCTGGCAACCCCAGGCGGGCGATGACTGGCGTGAAGTAGCCGACTGGTCACACCTGGTACAGGCCCTGCAGCCATTCAAGCGCCCCCTGTTCACCCTCGGCCGCGAACCCTTGCAGCACCTGGATGAAATCCCTCCCGAACAGTTCTGGACCCTGCGCGCCCTGGAGGCGTACCCCGGCAACCCGCGCTGTGAAGTGATTGGTGCCCGCGGGCCGTTCCTGATCGCGGAGGAGCGCGAACTGTTCGAGCGTCGGCAAATCGATGTGCTGATCAGCAAGAACAGCGGCAGCAGCGCCACCGAGCCCAAGCTGGAAGTGGCTCGCGAACGCGGGGTACCGGTCCTGGTGCTCAAGCGCCCCGACCTGCCCGAGGTCGACCGCAGCTTTGCCAGCGTGACCGAGGTCCTGGCCGCCCTGAGTCAACTGGCCTACGCCTGACAGACAAAGACGTCGTACCCCACACACTCTTGGGAAACCCCTGGCAGCGACTGGCCCGGCAATATTTTAGCCTCCTTGGAAAGGTTCAGCAGCGACCGCACCCGCTACAGGTCCGGTCGTCGCTCCACTGCGTTTAAGTCTGGCGAATGACTTGCCAGCTCGTATCCCAAGGAATACAGTCGCCACGTTCATCTTTGAGCAGACTCAGGAGTTCACCCGCTGGCTTGTACGTCTGAAAGCCCCCCAAGGAAAAACCCGCGTGCTGGCCCGGATCAGGGCTGCACAACTGGGCCGGTTCGGCGACTGTGAACCCGTGGGTGAAGGTGTTCATGAGATGCGCATTCATCGCGGCCCGGGTTATCGGGTGTACTTTACGCGCCGCGCCCAGACGATCTACCTGTTGTTGATAGGTGGCGACAAAGCCACCCAAAGTCGCGATATCCAACGGGCCAGGCAGCTGGCTCACGACCTCAAGAGCGAGGGCTGAAACATGCGTACCCCAGTGAGCCGCTTCGACGCGGCAGAGTATCTCAAGACCCCTGAAGACATGGTCGCCTACCTCGACGCCTGCTTCGAGGAAGACAGCGGCGATGGCGTACTGATCCGCGCCGCACTCAACGACATCGCCCGAGCCCGGGGCATGACCCAGGTCGCACGTGACACCGGCCTGGGCCGCGAGAGCCTGTACAAGGCCCTGGGCAGCCAGGGCAATCCCGAGTTCGCAACGATCATCAAGGTCATGAAGGCCCTGGGGCTGAAGCTCCACGTCAGCCCTGCCTGAGCCGGCACTGCGACACCACACCGCACACGGTGTTTTTTTACTTATCCACAGCGATCAGGCTAAATACCCGCCTGATCGCTCAACCGACGGATCGTCCATCATGTCCCGACAACGGCTCGCATTTGCCTGGATCGCCTGCTTCGCAGTGCTGTTCAACATGCTTACCATGCCGCTTTCCGGGGCCATGCAGCGCACTGGCCAAGGGCTGGACGAACAACTGCTGTGGGGCAGTTTCTGCTCGGCCAGCGGCACCAAGCTGGTGGCCATTTCCCTGGGCAAGCTTGAGCAGAATGCGCCACAGAATGACGACCACTCGAACATGCAGCACTGCTGGTGCTGCTCCGGCTCGGCCCCTCTGGTGGCCTTGCCCGGCCATCCGCCCCAGCTGAATTTCGTTCGCTTCGCCGCCCTGCCCGGCGCCCCGCAACCGAAGATCGAAATGCTCACGCTGCGCCAGCAATGGCCGAGCCTGAACCCTGGTGCCCCACCTCTGGCATGATTCCCTTTCGCAAGTGATCTGCGTTTTTGAATCGTTCTGGAGAACCGCCATGTTGAAACCGTCCCTGGTCAAGCAATCCCTGCTGCTGGCCGCGTTGCTGCTGCCTGCCTGTTTCGCCACCGCCCATGACTACAAGGCCGGCGAGTTGCAAATCGCCCACCCCTGGTCCCAGGAGCTGCCGCCGAACGCGCCGACCGTTGCGGCCTACTTCGTGGTGCACAACCCGGGCAAGAATGCCGACACCCTGCTCAGCGTCGACTCCCCGATTGCCGGCAGGGCCGAGCTGCATGAGCACGTCATGCAAGGCGACCTGATGAAGATGCAACAAGTGGACAAGGTTGCCGTACCTGCCAACGGCGAAGTGAAGTTCGCCCCCATGGGCTACCACGTGATGCTGATGGAGCTTAAGGACCGCAGCCTGCTCACCGATGGCAAGCGCTTCCCACTGACCCTGCACTTCGAGAAGTCCGGTGAGGTGACCGTCGAAGTGGCAGTGCAGAAGCAAGCGTCAGAGACCACGCCAGAGCATAAGCACGCCCAGTAAGTACTGACCGGCCTCTACCGTGAACGCCCCGCGTATGCCTGGCGTCAGGTGCCCCGTGCCGCGTCGAGACTCGCTCCGAGTCCGCCGCGGCAGCTGGCTCAGCCTGTTCGCCATGTTGATGATCTTTATCGGCCCGCTGATTTCCCAGTCGATGCCGATGGATCACGCGATGCCGATGAACATGTCCGTTGCGATGGACATGGGCGACAGTGCGCCCGGCTGTCACGGTGAAGCCCCGCAGCACTCGGAACACGGCAAGTCCCAGGGCGAGCAGCATGTGCTCTGGGAGAAATGCGGCTACTGCAGCCTGCTGTTCAACTGCCCGGCGCTGCCCTCGAGCCTGTCGTTCGCAGCCCTGTCGGCGCCCCCTACCCAGTCTTTCCTGATCCCCGCCACGCGCCTGGGCCACGCCCGGCAGACCGTGTTCCCCGGCGCACTGACCCGCGCCCCACCGATCATCGCCTGAGTCCCCCGCTCAACTCACACGGCCGGCTGTCATCGCGACAACCGCGTATTCGCGGCCGTGTCATTCAAGACCGATCGATGGAACATCTATGTTTTCTGCTAATACTCGCCTGGGCGTTGCCCTGCCTTCCAAGTCCTTTGCCCTGAGCCCTTCGCGCCAGGGTTTCAACCGTGCCCTCGCCGTGTTCTGCGGCGTGTTGCTGACCCCCCTGGCCCTGGCCGACGACGCCCCGACGGACCATTCCCAACACATCAACGAACTGAGCCCGACGGTGATCACCGCCATCGCCCCCAGCTCGCCCCTGACCGTGGTCACCAACCCCAAGGACCCGCGCCAGCCGGTCCCGGCCAGTGACGGCGGCGACTACCTGAAGACCATCCCCGGCTTCGCCCTGGTGCGCAACGGCGGTACCAACGGCGACCCGGTGCTGCGGGGCATGTTCGGCTCACGGCTGAATATCCTGACCAACGGCGGCATGATGCTCGGCGCCTGCCCGGGTCGCATGGACGCCCCGACGTCCTACATTTCACCAGAAACCTACGACAAGCTGACGGTGATCAAGGGACCGCAGACTGTGCTCTGGGGCCCAGGTGCCTCCGCCGGCACGGTGCTCTTCGAGCGTGAGCCGGAGCACTTCGGCGAGCTCGGGACCCGAGTCAACGCCAGCCTGCTGGCCGGTTCCAACGGGCGCTTCGACAAGACCCTGGACGCCGCCGCTGGCGGGCCCCTGGGTTATGTGCGGGTGATCGGCAACACCGCACATTCCGACGACTACAAGGATGGCAACAACGACACCGTGGCCTCGCGCTACGACAAGTGGAACGGTGACGTGGCCCTGGGCTGGACCCCGGACGCCGACACCCTGCTGGAGCTCACTGCCGGCAAGGGCGATGGCGAAGCCCGCTACGCTGGCCGCGGCATGGACGGCTCGCAGTTCAAGCGCGAAAGCCTGGGCCTGCGCTTCGAGAAATCCAACCTCGGCGAGGTGCTGGACAAGGTCGAGGCCCAGGTCTACTACAACTACGCCGACCACGTGATGGACAACTACAGCCTGCGCACTCCGTCCGGCACCGGGAAGATGGCCGGCCCCATGGCCTCCAACGTCGACCGTCGCACCCTCGGCGCGCGGATCAAGGCCACCTGGCGCTGGGCCGATGTACAGCTGATCAGCGGCATGGATGCGCAGACCAGCGAGCATCGCAACCGCGCCAGCAGCGGCATCGATACCTACAAGCAACTGCCACGGACCAAGGACGCCGACTTCCACAATTATGGCGTCTTCAGCGAACTGACCTGGTACGCCGCAGAACGGGATCGCCTGATCACCGGCGCCCGGGTCGACCGCGCCTCGGCCAAGGACTACCGCCAGAACATCGGCTCGGGAATGATGAGCCGCCCCAACCCCACCGCAGGCGACACCCGCGCCGACACCCTGCCCAGCGGTTTCGTGCGTTACGAGCATGACTTGGCCGACAGCCCGACCACGGTCTATGCCGGCATCGGCCACACCCAGCGCTTCCCCGACTACTGGGAGCTGTTCTCACCGAAGATGGGCCCGGCCGGCTCGGTGAATGCGTTTGATTCGATCAAGCCGGAAAAAACCACCCAACTGGACTTCGGCCTGCAATACCAGACCGCCGACCTGGAGGCCTGGGCCTCGGGCTACATCGGCCAGGTACGCGACTACATCCTGTTCGACTACCGAACCGCAATGATGGGCATGACCATGTCCAAGGCCGAAAACATCAACGCGCGAATCATGGGCGGCGAACTGGGCGCGGCCTACAAACTGACCTCCAACTGGAAAGCCGACGCGACCCTGGCCTATGCCTGGGGCAAGAACAGCAGCGATGGCAAGGCCCTGCCGCAGATGCCGCCACTGGATGCGCGCTTCGGCCTGACCTACAGCGAGGACAACTGGAGCGCCGGCGCCTTGTGGCGAGTGGTGGCAGCACAGAACCGGGTCGACCTGAACAAGGGCAACGTGGTCGGCAAGGACTTCGGCAAGAGCGGCGGCTTCGGGGTGTTCTCCCTCAACGGTGCCTACCGGATCAACAAGAACCTCAAGGTCAGCACCGGCGTCGACAACCTGTTCGGCAAGGCTTACGCCGAGCACTTGAACCTGGCGGGCAACGCCGGCTTCGGCTACCCGGCCAATGACCCACAGGCCATCAATGAACCGGGGCGCACGCTCTGGACCAAGGTCGACCTGAGCTTCTGAACATCCTTCGCCGGCCAGCCGGCTCCTGCACCCAGGAGTCGGCTGGCCGGTGAACAGGCGGTAACAACCGCCCCATAAAAACAGATCCATTGCCCTGCGGAGCGTTCCCTGATGAATCGACCCAAAGTGTCTTTCTACAACCTGGCCTGGCGCTGGCATTTCTACGCCGGGCTGTTCGTCGCCCCCTTCATGGTGATGCTGGCCCTGACCGGTATCGTCTACCTGTTCAAGCCGCAACTGGATCCGCTGATGTACGGCAGCCTGCTCAAAGTCCCCGCCGGGCATCACAGCCTCAGCGCCGATGAGTTGCTGCAACGGGTGCAATCGGCCTATCCCAAGGGCCAGGTCAAACAGTACCTGCCACCCATCGACGCCGAGCGCAGTGCCCAGTTCGTGGTGCAGGACGCGGGCCACGAGCTCAACGTGTTCATCGATCCCTACCACGGGGACGTGCTCGGCGAGCAGGATGCCAAGCGCAACCTGCAGGCTGTGGCCCGGGCCATTCATGGCGAACTGATGATGGGTACCGTCGGTGATCGGCTGGTGGAACTGGCCGCGGGCTGGGGCATCGTCCTGGTGGTCTCCGGCCTGTACCTGTGGTGGCCCCGGGGCCAATCCTCGGCGGGGGTGCTGTGGCCGCGCTTCAATGCTCGCGGCCGCCTGTTCTGGCGCGACCTGCACAGCGTGCTGGGTTTCTGGGGCGCCGCCTTCCTGCTGCTGATGCTGCTGAGCGGCATGACCTGGACCGGCGTCTGGGGCAAGCAGTATGCCGATCTGTGGAACCGCTTCCCGGTGGCGATGTGGAACAACGTGCCAACCTCCAACCAGCAAGCCGGAGAGCTCAACAGCGCAACCCGTCAGACTGTGCCCTGGGCCTTGGAAAACACCCCGATGCCGCTCTCCGGCGACCACGCCGAACACATGGCACACAACGCCGCGGATGCGGCACCGGCAGCACCGGGCATCAGCCTGCAGGCGGTCCAGGATATCGCCCACCAGCGCCAGGTGGAGCCGGGCTACAGCATCACCCTGCCGACCACCGCGATCGGGGTGTTCACCATCGCCGTATTCGCCGATGACCCACGCAACGACGCCACCTTGCATGTCGACCAATACACCGGCAAGGTCCTCGCCGATGTGCGCTGGCAGCACTACAGCAACGTGGCCCGGGCCACCGAAATGGGAGTGATGCTGCATGAGGGCAAGATGTTCGGCCGCGTCAACCAGATCATCGTGCTGGTGGTGTGCCTGATGATCCTGCTCAGTGCCGTGAGCGGCATCGTCATGTGGTGGAAGCGTCGTCCTCAAGGTCGACTCGGCGTCCCGCCGCTGCGCCACGATCTGCCACAGTGGAAAACCGCGATGCTGATCATGGCTCTGCTAGCCCTGGTCTTCCCGTTGGTGGGGGCTTCATTGATCGCGGTATGGCTGCTGGATCGGCTGCTGCTCTCACGCTTCAACCGTGGGCCTGAATCTGCCTCATCTTCAACATGAAGCAGCTGAGATGCGCGTTCTAGAGAGGTCTGTACAATTTCGGCGCTTAAGCCGCGCACAGTTATAATGTTACTTTATAACACTTAAGTGTAAGATCCTTGCCCGCAGTATCCCCCCACTGCGGGCAACCCTCTCGAAGAAGCGATTCACCGTCCCGATGAACAAGTACCTCCTGCCCAGCCTCTGCCTGCTCGCCCTACCGTCCCTGGCCCAGGCGACCGAGGCCGGCACCGCCCTGACCCTGCCCGCCGGCACCATCTCGGCCCCAGCCAGCGAAACCGCCGACCACATCAGCCTGAAGACGCCAACCAGCGCCGGCTCACGCCTGGGTCTCAGCGCCCTGGAAACCCCGGCCAGCACCGACAGCCTCAGTGGCGAGCAGATCCGCGCCCGGGGCGATCGCAGTATCCAGGACGCGGTCTCGCGCAGCGCTGGAATCAGCCGCACCGGCACCCCGGGGGACGGTGGCACCTCACTGTCGGCACGGGGCTTTACCGGGCAGAGCTCGGTGATGCAGCTCTATGACGGCAACCGCATGTACACCGGCATGGGTACCGTGACCTTTCCGGTGGACAGCTGGGCAGTGGAACGGGTTGACGTCCTGCGTGGCCCGGCCTCGGTGCTGTATGGCGAAGGCGCCACTGGCGCGGTGATCAACACCGTGCCGAAAAAGCCCTTCAGCGGCGAAATCGAAAACCACCTGCGCCTGGGCTACGGTTCCTTCGATCGCCAGCAACAGGCCCTGGACAGCGGCGGCTCCCTGAACGACACCTTGAGCTACCGGTTGAACCTCAATCGCCTGCGCAGCAACGGCTGGATCGACCGTGGCGATTCCTCCGGCGATTTCGTCAGCGCCGCCCTGCGCTGGCAGGCCCGCGATGACCTGGCCTTTACCCTGGCCCACGATTATGGCGACCAGAACCCGATGAACTACTTCGGCACGCCACTGATCGACGGACAATTCCACAAGAGCCTGCGGGACAAGAATTACAACGTCAGCAATAACAAGCAGCACTACAACGACCAGTGGACCCGCCTGACCAGCGAATGGCAGATTTCCGACAACGTCAGCGCCAGCAACGAGCTGTACTACCTCAAGGCCCAGCGCCGCTGGCAGAATGCCGAAAACTACAATTTCAACACTGCAGATCACCAACTGACCCGTAGCGGTTACTACGGCATCGGCCACCAGCAGGAACAGGTTGGCGATCGCCAGACCTTCACCTTCAAGCACTCGCTGTTCGGCCTCGACAGCCAGACCCTGGTGGGGATGGACTACAACCGAATCCGCTTTCATATGAAAAGCAATTCGCCGTTCAACGATGTGCTGAGCAGTGGCGATCCCATCGACCTGTATCACCCAGCCAAGGGCGGGTTTGTCAGCGCCAGCCCCTACATCGATCAGTTCAAGACCACCACCCGGCAAATCTCCGGCTTTGCCGAAAACCGCCTGCAGTTGAGCGAACGCTGGTCCCTGGTGACCGGTATACGCCGTGACTATGCGCATGTGGACCGTGATGACCTGGCGAAGGGCGGACGGGATGACAGGACCCTGACGGGCAACAACTGGAAAGCCGGGCTGGTATTCGCGGTGACGCCGGATACCTCCCTGTACGGGCAGTACTCCACCAGCACCGATGGCGTCGGCGGACTGATTTCCCTGAGCCCGAGCCAACAACAGTTCGACCTCTCCAATGCTAAACAGACCGAGATCGGCCTCAAGCAGGCCTTCTGGGACCAGCGCGGCGAATGGACCCTGGCCGCCTATCACATTGTCAAAAAGAAACTGCTGATCGATGTCCCGCAAATTGCCGGCGTCCCACAGCATAAGGATCAGGTCGGCCAGCAATCGTCCAACGGCCTGGAAGCCAGCCTCGACCTGCAACTGCCCCACGCCTGGCAGCTACAGGCCAACGCCGCCATCGTCCGTGCCCAGTACGACGACTTCACTCAGGTAGTAGACGGTCAGCAGGTTTCCCGCGACGGCAATCGCCCGATGGACGTCCCCCGCCGTACCGCCAACCTGTGGCTGAGCAAGGCCATCACCGATGACCTGCGGGCCGGTGCCGGGGTGCGTTACGTGGACGCGCGCTACGCCGACATGGCCAACCAGAATGAACTGCCTGGCTACACCGTGGTGGACGCGACCCTGTCGTGGAAAGCCCTGCGCAATACCACCCTGGGCCTGAAATTGAACAACCTGTTTGACCGCCAGTACGCGCAAAGCCAATACAATGACGGCCAGCAATGGATACTCGGCGAACCGCGCTCGTTCTTCGTCACCGCCGACTACACCTTTTAACTACTCCCGACGCCACGGCGCGGGGCTCACACGGACATGGCATGACCTCGCTGAACCTCACCAACCTGGCCTGGACGCCCCTGGGCCAGGGTCACTGTCATCACCAGTTCCAGCTGCGTGAGGCCAGCCTGCAGGTGGCGGCCGGGGAGTTTGTCGGCCTGATCGGCCCCAACGGCAGCGGCAAGACCAGCCTGTTGCGGTGTGCCTATCGCTTCAGCAAACCGCAGCAGGGCGAAGTGCAACTGGCCCAGCACAATGTGTGGAAGCAGTCGCCACGCTGGTGCGCACAACGCATCGCCGTGGTGCTCCAGGAGTTCCCCGACGCCTTCGGCCTGACCGTCGAGGAAGTGGTCGCCATGGGCCGCACCCCGCACAAGGGCCTGTTCGACGGCGACACCCTGGAGGACCGCCGTATCGCCCGCGAGGCCCTGGAATCGGTGGGCCTGCTGGGCTTCGAGCATCACGCCTTCGCCACCTTGTCCGGGGGTGAAAAGCAACGGGTGATCCTGGCCCGTGCCCTGGCCCAACAGCCGCAACTGCTGATCCTCGACGAACCCACCAATCACCTCGACCCGCGCTACCAGCTGGAGCTTCTGCAACGGGTCAAGCACCTGGGCATCGGCACCCTGGCCAGCATCCATGATCTGAACCTGGCCGCGGCCTTCTGCGACCGCCTGTATGTCCTCGATCACGGGCGCATCGTCGCCAGCGGCACGCCTGCCGAAGTGCTCACTGTCGAGCTGTTGCGCGAGGTGTTCGGAGTCGCCGCACTGATCGACTCCCACCCCCTGTCTGGCTACCCACGAATCACCTGGATCACCCAACCATGACCTTGCGCTCCCTGCTTCGCTCCAGCCTGTTTATCGCCCTGTCGCTGGGGGCTGCCCAGGCCTTCGCCGAGGCCACTCGTTACCCGCTGACCATCAACAGCTGTAACCGCGAGGTGACCTTCAAGCAAGCACCGCAGCACGCCCTCAGCCATGACATCAACATGACCCAAATGATGCTCGCCCTGGGGCTCAAGCCGCGCATGGTGGGCTACAGCGGGGTCAGCGGCTGGAAAGCCGTGACCCCGGAAATGGGCGCCCTGCTGGACGGCCTGCCGGAGCTGGCGGCCAAGTACCCCTCGGTGGAAACCCTGCTCAACGCCAACGTCGACTTCTTCTTCGCCGGCTGGGACTACGGCATGCGCGTCGGCGGCGACCTGACCCCGCAGACCCTGGCTCCGCTGGGCATCAATGTCTATGAACTGACCGAATCCTGCGCCTTCGTGATGAAGCGCCCGGCGGCCAGCCTCGACGACACCTACAACGACCTGCGCAACCTGGGAAAAATCTTCAATGTGCAGGACCGCGCCAACGCACTGATCGCGCAGATGCAGCAGCAAGTGGCGCAGGTCCAGCAGGACCTGCCCAAGGACAAGCCCCGGGTATTCCTCTATGACAGCGGCGAAGACCGGGCCATGACCTCGGGTCGCCTGGGCATGCCACAAGCGCTGATCGATGCCGCTGGCGGACACAACATCCTCGATGACGTCGAGGCCAGCTGGACGCGGATCAACTGGGAGACCGTGGTCGAACGCAACCCGCAGGTGATCGTGATCGTCGACTACAGCGAAGTCACCGCCGAACAGAAGCAGCAGTTCCTGCTCGACAACCCGGCCCTGCAAGGGGTCGACGCGATCAAGAACCAGCGCTTCATCGTCATCCCCTACGTGCAGGCCACACCGGGCATCGACAACGTGCTGGCGGTGGAAACCCTGGCCAAGGGCTTCCACGGCGAATGATCAACGGTCGTTATGCCTGGCTGTTGCTGATCCTCGGCGCCCTGCTGCTGGTGTCCTGCGTGCTGTCCCTGGGCTTTGGCCCGGCGCGGGTGCCGGTGGATGTGGTCTGGCGGATTCTCCTGCACAAGGCCCTGGGCCTGGGTGCAGCAGACTGGAGCCCGGGCCAGGAACATATCGTCTGGCTGATCCGCGTGCCGCGCATGCTCCTCGGCGCCCTGGTGGGGGCCGGGCTGGCGCTGATCGGCGCGGTGCTGCAAGCGGTGACCCGCAATCCACTGGCTGATCCGCACCTCTTGGGAGTGACCTCCGGCGCCACCCTTGGAGCAGTGATCGTGGTCCTGCATGTGGGGCAGATCATCGGCCTGCTGACCTTGCCCCTGGCAGCCTTTATCGGGGCCCTGGCGAGCATGCTCCTGGTGCTGGGCATCGCCGCCCGCAACGGCCGCCTCGACAGCGACCGCCTGCTGCTGTGCGGCGTGGCGGTGTCGTTCGTGATGATGGCGGCGGCCAACCTGCTGCTGTTCATGGGCGATCACCGGGCCAGTTCCGCGGTGATGTTCTGGATGCTCGGAGGCCTGGGCCTGGCGCGCTGGGAGCTGCTGGCGATTCCTGCCACCAGCGTGTTGCTGGGGCTGTTGTTGCTACTGGGCATGGCCCGCCCGTTGAATGCGCTGATGGCCGGTGAACAGACCGCCGTGACCCTGGGCCTGAATGCACGCAACGTGCGCCTGAAGGTGTTCCTGATCGCCTCGCTGATGACTGGGGTGCTGGTGTCCATCAGCGGCTCCATCGGTTTTGTCGGGCTGATGGTGCCGCACATTGCCCGGCGCCTGGTGGGCGCCGAGCACCGGCGCCTGCTGCCGGTATGCGTACTGTTGGGTAGCCTGTTCCTGGTCTGGGTCGATGTGGCCGCACGCACCCTGATCGCCCCCGAGGACCTGCCCATCGGTGTGGCCACCGCAGCCATTGGCGGGGTGTTCTTCATCGGCCTGATGCGCCGCCGCTAAGCTCGCCCCTGTAGGAGCCGGCTTGCCGGCGAAGGCACCCGTGAGCCTTGTGCCAGGATCGAGGGCCTCTTCGCTGGCAAGCCAGCTCCTACAATCGTTGCCCGTGCTTTAAGATCTAGCCCTTCAATCTCTCAGGATGAGTCTCATGCTTAAAACCGCGCTCCTGGCAGTACTGCTCGGTACCTCTCTTGGCGCCTTGGCCGCCACGCCTGTCGATGTCTCGAAAATCTACGGCAACATCCAGCTCGTCAACAGCTTCCCGGACTACAAGGTCAAGGTGGTGAACTCCTTTCCCGACCTGAAGGTGAAGCAGGTCAACGCCTTTCCCGACTCGGCGGGCAAGTGGAAGATCGTCAACAGTTTTCCCGATTACAAGATCCAGATCGTCGACTCTTTCCCGGACTTCACCATCAAGTATGTCGACGCCTTCCCTGGCGTGAATTGAAGCCTTCCTCCAGCCACGGCTGCCGCCCAGCGGCAGCACCACAATGACGCACCCCCACGCACCATCCTCCGCTCAAGGCCTCCTCTTGGGGCATCGCCGGCCCTGCGCCTGCCCGTAAAGCAAGGTTTTTCATGCCTTGCGCCGACTCGGCACACCCCTTGCAAAACAGCCCTTCAGTAGTCCGCATCTGCCTCTCAAAACAATTCAAGAGTTCATGGAGATCGCACAATGAAGCGTCGTAGCGTGCTCAAGGCTTTCACCCTCACGGCATCGATCGCCGCGATGGGCATGACCTGGACCGTCCAGGCCGCCGAGACCATCAAGGTGGGGATCCTGCACTCACTGTCGGGAACCATGGCGATCTCCGAAACGTCCCTCAAGGACATGGCGCTGATGACCATCGACGAGATCAATGCCAAGGGCGGGGTCAACGGCAAGCTGCTGGAACCGGTGGTGGTGGACCCGGCCTCGAACTGGCCGCTGTTCGCCGAGAAGGGCCGACAGTTGCTGACCCAGGACAAGGTCGCAGTGGTGTTTGGCTGCTGGACTTCGGTGTCGCGCAAGTCGGTGCTGCCAGTGTTCGAGGAACTCAACGGCCTGTTGTTCTACCCGGTGCAGTACGAAGGCGAAGAAATGTCGCCCAACGTGTTCTACACCGGTGCAGCGCCGAACCAACAGGCAATCCCGGCAGTGCAATACCTGATGAGCGAGGACGGTGGCAGCGCCAAGCGTTTCTTCCTGCTGGGCACCGACTACGTCTACCCACGCACCACCAACAAGATCCTGCGTTCGTTCCTGCATTCCAAAGGCGTAGCCGACAAGGACATCGAAGAGGTCTACACCCCGTTCGGCCACAGCGACTATCAAACCATCGTCGCCAACATCAAGAAGTTCTCCGCCGGCGGCAAGACCGCGGTGATCTCCACGGTCAACGGCGACTCCAATGTGCCCTTCTACAAGGAGTTGGCCAACCAGGGGCTGAAAGCCACCGATGTACCGGTAGTGGCCTTCTCTGTGGGTGAAGAGGAATTGCGCGGCATCGACACCAAGCCGCTGGTGGGCAACCTGGCGGCATGGAACTACTTCGAGTCGGTGGAGAACCCGGTCAACCAGAAATTCGTCGCTGACTGGAAGGCTTACGCCAAGGCCAAGAACCTGCCGGGGGCGGACAAGGCCGTGACCAACGACCCGATGGAAGCCACCTACGTGGGCATCCACCTGTGGGCCCAGGCGGTGGAGAAAGCCAAGTCCACCGACGTCGACAAGGTCCGCGAAGCCCTGGCCGGGCAGACCTTCGCCGCCCCTTCGGGCTACACCCTGACCATGGACCAGACCAACCACCACCTGCACAAGCCGGTGATGATCGGCGAGATCCAGCCCGACGGTCAGTTCAACGTGGTGTGGCAGACCGAGGGCCCGATCCGCGCCCAGCCCTGGAGCCCGTTCATCCCGGGCAACGACAAGAAGCCGGACTACGCAGTCAAGAGCAACTGATCCAGCCCCAGGCCTGACGCCTTCCCTGTAGGAGCGAGCTTGCTCGCGATGAGGTCCGCAGGACCTCCAACGAAAACCGCCCGGCTGGCCGCTGCGCGGATCGCGAGCAAGCTCGCTCCTACAGGTTACCCGGGTGCTTTCAAGGACATCGCCATGCCCACTGCCCTCTACCGTTTGATCCTCGCCTGCCTGTTGCTGCTGCCCATTGCAGCCCATGCCGGTGAAGCCGAAGATTTTGTTGCGGCCAATTCCAACCAACAGGCGCAACTGCTGGAAGCCTGGGCCGCGCAACCCGACCCCGCGCGCCTTGCGCTGCTCAACGCCCTGCAACAGGGCCAGTTGAACCTCGATGGCCAAGCCAAGACTCTGCGCCTGAACAACCGCCTGCGGGGGCTGATCGACATGGCCCTGGCCAGCCATCGACTGCTGGCCACCGACGCCCCAACCCGGCTCGATGCCGCCCGCCAACTGCAAAAAAGCGCCAGGCCGGCGCAACTGAAATTCCTCGATGCGCAACTGGCCGCCGAGCAAGACCCCGGTGTACACGATGCCCTGAGCCTGGCCCTGGCCAACCTGCAACTGGTGGACAACGACCCGGCGGTACGTCTGGCCGCCGTGCGCCTGCTGGGGGAAACCGGCGACCCGCTGGCCCGCACCCGCCTTGAAGGCTTGCTGGAACCGGGCGGCGAAGCCGACACGGCGGTACGTACCGCAGCAGAAACCAGCCTGGCCCAGGTCAAGCGCAAGCTGCTGGTCGGCGAAGTGCTGGGCCAGGCGTTCAGTGGCCTGTCCCTGGGTTCGATCCTGCTGCTGGCAGCCCTCGGTCTGGCCATTACCTTCGGCCTGCTGGGGGTAATCAACATGGCCCACGGCGAGATGCTGATGCTCGGCGCCTACGCCACCTATGTGGTGCAGTTGCTGTTCCAGCGCTACGCGCCCCAAGCCATCGAGTACTACCCGCTGCTGGCGCTGCCAGTGGCATTTTTCGTCACCGCCGGGATCGGCATGGTCCTGGAGCGCACGGTGATCCGTCATCTCTACGGACGCCCTCTGGAAACCCTGCTGGCCACCTGGGGCATCAGCCTGATGCTGATCCAATTGGTGCGCCTGCTGTTCGGCGCGCAGAACGTCGAAGTGGCGAACCCAGCCTGGCTTTCGGGTGGCATCCAGGTGCTGCCGAATCTGGTGCTGCCGTACAACCGCATCGTCATCATCGTCTTCGCCCTGGCGGTGGTGCTACTGACCTGGCTGCTGCTGAACAAAACCCGGCTGGGACTGAACGTGCGCGCCGTCACCCAGAACCGCAACATGGCGGCCTGCTGCGGCGTGCCTACCGGCCGTGTCGACATGCTCGCCTTCGGCCTCGGTTCGGGCATCGCCGGTCTCGGCGGCGTAGCCCTGAGCCAGATCGGCAACGTCGGCCCTGACCTGGGCCAAAGCTACATCATCGACTCATTCCTGGTGGTGGTGCTGGGCGGGGTCGGGCAACTGGCCGGCAGCGTGCTCGCGGCCTTCGGCCTGGGGATCGCCAACAAGATCCTCGAACCGCAGATCGGTGCCGTGCTCGGCAAGATCCTGATCCTCGCGCTGATCATTCTGTTCATCCAGAAACGCCCGCAGGGACTCTTCGCATTGAAAGGACGGGTGATCGACTGATGAATCAACCACTGCTGCTGACCGCCACCCAGAAAGCCGGGCCCAAATTCACTGTCGCCATCGGAGCCGTGCTCCTCGTCCTGCTGCTGGCCCTGCCACTGCTCTCCCTGCTGGCGCCGGACCATCCACTGCACGTCTCGGCCTACACCCTGACCCTGGTAGGCAAGATCCTCTGCTACGCCATCGTCGCCCTGGCCCTGGACCTGGTCTGGGGTTATGCCGGGCTGCTGTCGCTGGGCCACGGCCTGTTCTTCGCCCTGGGCGGCTATGCCATGGGCATGTACCTGATGCGCCAGGCCGCGGGGGATGGCCTGCCGGCGTTCATGACCTTCCTCTCGTGGAGCGAGTTGCCCTGGTACTGGACCGGCACCAGCAGCTTCCTCTGGTCCCTGTGCCTGGTGGTACTGGCACCCGGGCTGCTGGCCCTGGTGTTCGGCTTCTTCGCCTTCCGCTCGCGGATCAAGGGCGTGTACTTCTCGATCATGACCCAGGCCCTGACCTTCGCCGGCATGCTGCTGTTCTTTCGCAACGAAACCGGCTTTGGCGGCAACAACGGCTTTACCAATTTCCGCTCGATCCTCGGCTTCGGCATCACCGCACCCGGGACCCGCGCGGTGCTGTTCCTGGCCACGGTGCTGTTGCTGGTGGCCAGCCTGTACATCGGCTGGCGCCTGGCCCGGAGCAAGTTCGGCCGGGTCCTGACGGCGCTGCGCGATGCCGAGAATCGCCTGATGTTCTGCGGCTACGACCCCCGTGGCTTCAAGCTTTTCGTCTGGGTCTTGAGCGCAGTGCTGTGCGGCCTGGCCGGGGCCCTGTATGTGCCCCAGGTGGGCATCATCAACCCCAGCGAAATGTCCCCGACCAACTCCATCGAGGCCGCCGTATGGGTCGCCCTGGGCGGACGCGGCACGCTGATCGGTCCGTTGCTGGGGGCGGGGCTGGTGAACGGCATGAAGAGCTGGTTCACCGTGGCCTTTCCCGAATACTGGCTGTTCTTCCTCGGCGCGCTGTTCATCGTGGTGACCCTGTACCTGCCCAAGGGCGTGATCGGCCTGCTGAAGAAACGAGGTGAACAATGAGAGTCACGGCAACGGCTGATTTCATGCTCGAACCCATCCTCGAACCCAATAAGGATGCAGGTGCCAGCCGCGACGCCATCGGCCTCGGCCGGGCTGCCGGCAAGGGCCTCAACACCCGCCACGGAACCATCCTGACCCTGGAGGACATCAGCGTCAGCTTCGACGGGTTCAAGGCCCTCAACGACCTCAACCTGTACATCGGCGTCGGTGAACTGCGCTGCATCATCGGCCCCAACGGCGCCGGCAAGACCACCCTGATGGACGTGATCACCGGCAAGACCCGCCCGACCCAAGGCAAGGCCTGGTTCGGCGAAACCCTGGACCTGACCCAGATGAGCGAAGTGCAGATCGCCCAGGCGGGGATCGGCCGCAAGTTCCAGAAGCCCACGGTGTTCGAGGCCCTGAGCGTGTTCGAGAACCTGGAGCTGGCACAGAAGGCCGACAAGTCGGTGTGGGCCAGCCTCGGCGCCCGGCTCAGCGACGAGCAGCAAGCGCGCATCGAACAGGTGCTGGAGACCATCCGCCTGACGGCCTCGGCGCAGCGCCAGGCCGGCCTGCTGTCCCACGGCCAGAAGCAGTTCCTGGAAATCGGCATGCTGCTGATGCAGGACCCACAGTTACTGTTGCTCGACGAACCGGTGGCCGGCATGACCGACGCCGAGACCGAGTTCACCGCCGAACTGTTCAAGACCCTGGCCGGCAAACACTCACTGATGGTGGTGGAGCACGACATGGGTTTTGTCGGCTCGATTGCCGACCACGTCACCGTGCTGCACCAGGGCAGCGTGCTGGCCGAAGGGTCCCTGGAGCAGGTGCAGGAAAACCAACGGGTGATCGAGGTGTACCTCGGCCGTTAGCGCAACCGCCGTTCGCCGGCAAGCCGGCTCCTACCCCCTCCCGTAGGAGCTGGCTTGCCAGCGAAGACCACCCCGCAATTCCCACAAGATTCGAGTACCCGACCATGCTCCAAGTCGACCAGCTGCACCAGTACTACGGCGGTAGCCACATCCTCCGCGGCCTGAGCTTCGAAGCGCAGATCGGCGAAGTCACCTGCCTGCTCGGGCGCAACGGGGTGGGCAAGACCACCCTGCTCAAATGCCTGATGGGCCTGCTGCCGGCCAAGGAAGGCGCGGTCAACTGGGAGGGCCGGACCATCACCGGCTACAAGCCGCACCAGCGGGTCCACGCCGGGATTGCGTACGTGCCACAGGGCCGAGAGATCTTCGCTCGCCTGACGGTGGAGGAGAACCTGCTGATGGGCCTGTCGCGCTTTCCAGGCGCCGAAGCCAAAGAGGTTCCGGCGTTCATCTACGAGCTGTTTCCGGTGCTGCTGCAGATGAAGCAACGCCGTGGTGGCGACCTTTCCGGCGGCCAGCAGCAACAGTTGGCCATCGGCCGCGCCCTGGCCAGCCGCCCGCGGCTGCTGATCCTCGATGAGCCTACCGAAGGCATCCAGCCCTCGGTGATCAAGGAGATCGGTGCGGTGATCAAAAAGCTCGCGGCCCAGGGCGACATGGCCATTTTACTGGTGGAGCAGTTCTACGATTTTGCCGCCGAACTGGCGGACCAGTACCTGGTGATGTCCCGCGGCGAAATCGTCCAGCAGGGCCGCGGAGAAAATATGCAGGCAGAAGGTGTACGCGGCCTGGTTACGATCTAATCTGTAGCCTCCTAACGATAACGACCCAGCATGAACTCACCTGCCGCCACCGCCCTGTTCACCCCCAGTTGGCACGCCGAGCTGGAGCTGGCCTATGCCCGGTTCGGCGCTATCACGCGCCCGGTACTGCGCCGCCATCTAGGTCCGCTGCGGGTGCAGAAGCACCTGTACGCCGAAGGCCCGGAGGTTTGCCAGCACATCATCGTCCACCCTCCCGGCGGCATTGCCGGCGGTGACCGGCTGACGATCAATGCCCGTGTCGACAACGGTGCCTGGGCGCAATTGACCAGCCCCGGGGCCGCCAAGTGGTATCGCGCCACCGGCAGCGCCAGCCAGACCCTGAACCTGCAGGTCGCGCCGGGGGCAACCCTGGAGTGGCTGCCCCAGGAGACCATTGTGTTCAGCGCCGCCCAGGCCGAGCTGACAACCCTGATCGAATTGCACGGGGATGCGCGGTTGTTCTATTGGGACATCGTTGCCCTGGGACGCCCGGCCAGTGGCGAACGCTTCGAATACGGGCATTTCCAGGCGCAGCTGGATATCCGCCGCGACGGCCGACCGCTCTGGCATGAACGCCAGCGCATCAGTGGTGGCGATGGTTTGCTGGACTCGCCGATCGGCCTGGATGGCCAACCGGTGTTCGCCACCTTGCTGGTCACCGGCGAGGTCGACAGCCAACTGCTGGAACGCTGCCGCGCTCTGGAGCACCCGGTGCGCGGCGACCTGACACAACTGCCGGGCCTGTTGGTGGCCCGCTGCCTGGCCAGCGAAGCCCTGCAGGCCCGAGCCTGGCTGATCGCCCTGTGGCAGCTGTTGCGCCCGACCCTGCTGGGGCGCGAGGCCGTGCCGCCGAGGATCTGGAATACATGAAGCGACTGCGCCCCTTTTAACTGCCCAATGACGGATTGATCACGATGGACCTGACCCCACGCGAAAAAGACAAGCTGCTGATCTTTACCGCCGGCCTGGTAGCCGAACGGCGATTGGCCCGCGGCCTCAAGCTCAATTATCCGGAAGCCATTGCCTACATTTCCGCGGCGCTGCTCGAAGGTGCCCGGGACGGGCAGACCGTGGCCCAACTGATGCACTACGGCACCACCCTGCTCAGTCGCGAACAGGTGATGGAAGGCATCCCGGAGATGATTCCGGATATCCAGGTGGAAGCCACTTTCCCCGACGGCACCAAGCTGGTTACCGTTCACCAACCCATCGCCTGAGACCGTGCCATGACCTATCGCATCCGCGACGCGCTGCACGCTGACCTGCCGGCGATCCGCGACATCTACAACGACGCCGTACGCAACACCACGGCGATCTGGAACGAGCAGCCGGTGGACCTCGGTAATCGCCAGGCCTGGTTCAGCGCGCGCCAGGCCCAGGGCTATCCGATCCTGGTGATCGTCAACCCCGAGGAACAAGTGCTCGGCTACGCTTCTTTCGGCGACTGGCGCCCCTTCGATGGCTTTCGCCACACCGTGGAACATTCGGTCTACGTGCGCAGTGACCAGCGTGGCAATGGCCTGGGGCCGCAACTGATGACGGTGCTGCTGGAACGCGCCCGCAGCGCTGACAAACACGTGATGGTGGCCGCTATCGAAAGTGGCAACAGCGCCTCGATCCGCCTGCATCAGCGCCTGGGTTTCATCAGCACCGGACAGATGCCTCAGGTAGGCACCAAGTTCGGACGCTGGCTGGACCTGACCTTCATGCAGCTGATTCTCAACCCTGGGGCGCAACCGCCCGCCCCTCACAAGGAGTGAAATCTCGATGAACGCCGCCCAACTGCGCCGAGTCCATGGAGAAAGCTTTGCCCATTACCGCCAGGGTTTGATCGACCTGCTGCTCGACTCGGTGCAACACGGTGCGTCCGTCGGCTTCATGGCTGACCTCGACGACAGCCAGGCCCGGGACTACCTCAGCACTGTGCAGGCCGGTGTCGAAGACGGCAGCCTGCTGTTGTGGGTGGTGGTTCACGATGAGAAGGTCCTGGCCAGCGTGCAACTGGCGCTGTGCATGAAGGCCAACGGACGCAACCGCGCCGAAGTACAGAAGCTCCAGGTGCTGCACAGCGCTCGGCGCCGGGGGCTCGGCCAGCAGTTGATGTCGGCGCTGGAGCAAGCGGCTCATCAGCACCAGCGCGGGTTGTTGTACCTGGACACCGAGGCCGGCTCGGCCGCCGAGGACTTCTACCGCTCGCTGGGCTATACAAGGGTCGGCGAGCTGCCCAACTACTGCCAGAGCCCGGACGGCACCTACACCCCCACTGCCATCTACTTCAAGACCTTGGGACAACCCTCATGATTCCTGGCCAATACCAGATCCAGCCCGGCGAGATTGAACTCAATGCCGGGCGCCGCACCCTGAGCCTGAGCGTTGCCAACAGTGGCGACCGGCCGATCCAGGTTGGCTCCCACTACCACTTCTTCGAAACCAACGACGCCCTGACCTTCGATCGCGCCGCCAGCCGCGGCATGCGCTTGAATATCGCGGCGGGTACCGCCGTGCGCTTCGAACCGGGACAGACCCGGGAAGTGGAACTGGTGGATCTGGCGGGGCATCGTCGGGTGTTCGGTTTTGCCGGGCGCATCATGGGCGACCTCTGACCCCCTCGACGCCACGCGCGTAGGAGCCGGCTTGCCGGCGAAAAGGCCCGAAAGGTCGCCTTCGCTGGCAAGCCAGCTCCTACAGGTTTTGTTTTCTGTAAGGAGCTGCGATGAAGATTTCCCGTGAGGCCTATGCCGATATGTTCGGCCCGACAGTGGGCGACAAGGTGCGCCTGGCAGACACCGAGTTGTGGATCGAGGTGGAGAAGGATTTCACCACCTACGGCGAAGAGGTGAAGTTCGGCGGCGGCAAGGTGATCCGCGATGGCATGGGCCAGAGCCAACTGCTGGCCGCCGAGGTGGTGGATACGCTGATCACCAACGCGCTGATCATCGATCACTGGGGCATCGTCAAGGCCGACGTCGGCTTGAAGGACGGGCGCATCGCCGCCATCGGCAAGGCCGGCAATCCAGATATCCAGCCCGATGTGACCATCGCCATTGGCGCCAGCACCGAAGTGATCGCCGGCGAGGGCATGATCCTCACCGCCGGCGGTATCGATACCCATATTCACTTCATCTGTCCGCAGCAGATCGAGGAGGCGCTGATGAGTGGCGTCACCACCATGATCGGTGGCGGCACGGGGCCAGCCACCGGGACCAACGCCACCACCTGCACTTCGGGGCCCTGGCACATGGCGCGCATGCTCCAGGCGGCGGACGCCTTCGCGATGAACATCGGCTTTACCGGCAAGGGTAACGCCAGCCTGCCGGAACCGCTGATCGAGCAGGTCCGGGCTGGGGCCATCGGCCTCAAGCTGCACGAGGATTGGGGCAGCACTCCGGCGAGTATCGATAACTGCCTGAGCGTGGCCGACGCGTACGACGTGCAGGTGGCAATCCACACCGACACCTTGAATGAATCCGGCTTCGTCGAAACCACCCTCGGTGCCTTCAAGGGCCGGACCATCCACACCTACCACACCGAAGGCGCCGGCGGCGGCCACGCCCCGGACATCATCAAGGCCTGCGGCTTCGCCAACGTGCTGCCCAGCTCCACCAACCCGACCCGGCCCTTCACCCGCAACACCATCGACGAACACCTGGACATGCTCATGGTCTGCCACCACCTGGACCCGAGCATCGCCGAGGACGTGGCCTTCGCCGAAAGCCGCATCCGCCGGGAAACCATCGCTGCCGAGGATATCCTCCACGACCTGGGGGCGTTCTCGATGATCAGCTCCGACAGCCAGGCCATGGGCCGGGTTGGCGAGGTAGTGACCCGCACCTGGCAAACCGCCGACAAGATGCACCGCCAGCGCGGCCCGTTGCCGGGTGATGGCCCGGGCAACAGCAATTTCCGGGTCAAGCGCTACATCGCCAAGTACACCATCAACCCGGCGATCACCCACGGCATCAGCCATGAAGTGGGCTCGATCGAAATCGGCAAGTGGGCCGACCTGGTGCTCTGGCGCCCGGCGTTCTTCGGCGTCAAGCCGACCCTGATCCTCAAGGGCGGGGCGATTGCCGCGAGCCTGATGGGTGATGCCAATGCCTCGATCCCGACGCCACAGCCGGTGCACTACCGACCGATGTTCGCCAGCTACGGCGGCAGTCGCCACGCCACCAGCCTGACTTTCATCAGCCAGGCCGCGCTGGAGGCCGGGGTGCCGGAACAACTGGGGCTGAAAAAACGCATCGCGGTGGTCAAGGGTTGCCGTAACGTGCAGAAGACCGACCTGATCCACAACGACTACCTGCCGAACATCGAGGTCGATCCGCAGACGTATCAGGTCAAGGCGGACGGGGTTCTGCTGTGGTGCGAACCGGCGGATGTACTGCCCATGGCCCAACGCTACTTCCTGTTCTGAGGCGCACTCAGCCGCTGGATTAGGCGCTAAGATGCCTCTCGGTTTCCCCTCTCTGCCCAGTAAGGTGCCCGGCTATGCGCCTGTCCGATTTCATCGTGCAGCACGTTGATCGAATCGTTGATGAATGGGAGCAATTTGCCAGGACCCTGGCCCCCGAGCCCGGCACCATGACCCGCACCGACCTGCGCGATCACGCCAGGTCGATCCTGCTGGCCGCGGCCCGGGACATGCGCACCGTGCAGAGTCCCGGTGAACAAGTGGCCAAGGCCAGGGGCGAAGGCCCGGAAAAAACCCCCAGCCTGGATGTGGCCGCCGCCAGCCATGGCGAACTGCGCCATCACGTGGGCTTCGACCTGGTGCAAATGACCTCGGAGTTCCGTCACCTGAGGGCCAGCGTGATCCGCCTGTGGGTCGCCAGCCTGATCACCCCGGACCTGAACAATCTGCAGGACATGATCCGTTTCAACGAAGCCATCGACGAGGCCCTGGCCGAGTCCACAGCGGCCTATGCCGAACAGGTCAGCCGCTCGCGGGATATCTTCCTGGCGATTCTCGGCCACGACCTGCGGGCGCCATTGCAGGCGGTGAGCATGTCCACCGAGATGCTGGCGCGCAAAGTGGCGCTGGACAGCGATGCCCAGGCCTTTGTTTCTCGTATCAAGAGTGGCACCCGGCACATGGCGGCGATGGTCAGCGACTTGTTGGAGTTCGTCCGCAGCCGCCTGGGCAATGGCCTGCCCATCGACCCGGCCCCCATGGACCTGGCCAGCGCGGCCAAGGCCGCCATGGATGAAGCCTGCGCCGGGCAGCCCGATTGCACCCCGTTATTGAGTTTCGACGGTGATAGCCATGGCATCTGGGACCGTTGGCGCATCGAGCAGTTGCTGCAGAACCTGATTGGCAACGCCCTGCAGCACGGTAGCAACCGCCGTACCGTGACCGTGACCATCACCGGCGGTGCCGAACAAGTGCTGCTGACTGTGCACAACTATGGCACACCGATCCCCAAGGAAGCCCTGAACACCCTGTTCGACCCTTTGGTGCGCAGCGCCGACGAGGAACTGGGCAGTACCAGCACCAGTCTTGGCCTGGGCCTGTTCATCGTCAAGGAAGTGGTGACGGCGCACCAGGGCAGTATTGAAGTCAGCTCCAACGCCAGCGACGGCACCACCTTCACCGTGATCCTGCCGCGGGTTTCCCGCGCCACCTCGTAGGAGCTGGCTTGCCAGCGAAGGCGTCGGCACAGATTGCGCAAGGCCCGAGGGCCCTTTCGCCGGCAAGCCGGCTCCTACGACGAACGGATGGCAAACCGTAGGAGCTGGCTTGCCAGCGAAGGTGTCGGCACAGATTGCGCAAGGCCCAAGGGCCTCTTCGCCGGCAAGCCGGCTCCTACAACGAACGGGGGGCAAACCGTAGGAGCTGGCTTGCCAGCGAAGGCGTCGGCACAGATTGCGCAAGGCCCAAGGGCCCTTTCGCCGGCAAGCCGGCTCCTACGACGAACGGATGGCAAACCGTAGGAGCTGGCTTGCCAGCGAAGGTGTCGGCACAGGTTGCGCAAGGCCCGAGGGCCCCTTCGCCGGCAAGCCGGCTCCTACAACGAACGGGTGGCAAACCGTAGGAGCTGGCTTGCCAGCGAAGGCGTCGGCACAGGTTGCGCAAGGCCCAAGGGCCTCTTCGCCGGCAAGCCGGCTCCTACAACGAACGGGTGGCAAACCGTAGGAGCTGGCTTGCCAGCGAAGGCGTCGGCACAGATTGCGCAAGGCCCGAGGGCCCTTTCGCCGGCAAGCCGGCTCCTACGGGGCGGTCAGTCCGCCAGCAGGCGCCCCAGGCGCTGCTTGAGCATCTGGTTTTCGGCGCGCAGTTGTCGCACCTCATCCAGCAGGTCCAGCGCCAGGGCGACGCCTTCCCACTCCAGGTCCAGGTCGCGGCGCAGCTTCGCCGCACGCTTGGCCAGGGACAACTCAAAATCGTTGAAACGCCAATCCTTGGGCGTCGAGCCCTGAGGTTCGAGGATGCCATGTTCGACGATTTCGATCACGTAGGCCGCCGACAGGTCGGCCACTTCACAGAACTCTTCCATGTCCAGCTGAACGATCAGGGTACTCATGATCAGCGCCTCCTAGTGTCGAATCAGAAATGTTCCCGAGGATCGAACGCAGCCTTTTTCGCCAGTGCCTGCCACAACGCCTTGACCTCATCCCCGTCCTCCTTGGGCATCACCGCCTTGAGCTGCACGAACAGGTTGCCACGGTGGCCGGCCTTGTTCAGCAGGCCGTGACCCTTGGCGCGCATGCGCTGGCCGTTCTGGCTGCCGGCCGGAACCTTGAGGTTGATCTTGCCGGTCAGGGTCGGCACCGCGACCTCGGTACCCAGCGCCAGCTCCCAGGGGGCCAGCGGCAAGGTGATGATCAGGTTCTCGCCCTCGACATCGAACTTCGGATGAGGAGCAAAGCGGATAGTCAGGTACAGGTCGCCATTGGCTCCGCCGCCAACGCCCGGTGCGCCCTGGCCCTTGAGGCGGATGCGCTCGCCGTCGCTGACCCCGGCCGGAATCTTCACGTTCAGGCTCTTGCTGGTATTGCTGACGTGCTGGCCCGCAGCGTTGTATTGCGGCACCTGGAAGCTGATCTTCTTCGACTCGGTCGACAAGGTTTCTTCAAGAAAAATCGGCAGTTCCATTTCCACATCCTGTCCACGACGGCCACTGCTGCGGCGCTGCTCCGGGCCGCCGAATCCTGGCCCCCGGTTACCAAAGATCGAACTGAAGAAGTCCGAGAAATCGCCACCATCGGCGCCATCGCCGCCGCCAAAACCGCCACGGCTCTGCCAGCCCGGCGGGCCCTGGAACGGCTGGCCGTGCTGGCCGTACTTGCGCAGGTCGTCGTACTCGGCGCGCTTGTCGGCGCTTTTCAGCGCTTCATAGGCTTCCGAGGCGTCCTTGAACTTGGCCTCGGCGTCCTTTTCCTTGCTGACGTCGGGGTGATATTTGCGTGCCAGCTTGCGATAGGCGGCCTTGATCGCCTTGTCGTCAGCAGTCGGCTCGACGCCGAGAATCTTGTAATAGTCTTTGAAGTCCATCGCGGGATTCACCATCCGTTATCTAGGTCGCGCGGCGTGCAGTACAGCATGCCCGGTCTGGCAGCATGAAGATTGACCAATCTCAATCCTCTGACTGAACGGCGCATCAGAAGTTTATCGGCAGCCTCGGGCGGATCTTGCGATCCCTTGTAGCTGCCAGGCTCATGCCTGCAAGTTTGGGGGTCAAGGATAGTCTTTCAAGGCACGACAGGTTGCGATTTAGCAGATAGTCGGCCTTTGCAACGCGCGAGGACTGGCGTACGCTTCGCGGCCGTTTTTTTCACCGGATCGAAAGACATGAATAACGCCTCCCCGGCCCGTGCTTGCGGCATCGACTTCGGCACCTCCAACTCTACCGTCGGCTGGCTGCGGCCCGGCGAGGAGACGCTGATCGCCCTGGAGGACGATAAGATCACCCTGCCTTCGGTGGTGTTCTTCAATATCGAAGAACGCCGTCCGGTGTACGGCCGCCTGGCGCTGCACGAGTACCTGGAAGGCTACGAAGGCCGGCTGATGCGCTCGCTGAAGAGCCTGCTGGGCTCCAAGCTGATCAAGCACGACACCAGCGTGCTGGGCACTGCCATGCCGTTCAAGGACCTGCTGGGGCTGTTTATCGGCCAGTTGAAAAGCCGTGCCGAGGCCACCGCGGGTCGGGAATTCGACGAAGTGGTGCTGGGCCGCCCGGTGTTCTTCGTCGATGACGACGCCGACGCCGACCAGGAAGCCGAAAACACCCTGGTGGACGTGGCTCGCAAGATCGGCTTCAAGGAAGTGTCCTTCCAGTACGAACCGATCGCCGCGGCCTTCGACTACGAGTCGACCATCGAGCGCGAGGAGCTGGTACTGATCGTCGACATCGGCGGTGGTACCTCGGACTTCTCCCTGGTGCGCCTGTCCCCTGAGCGCCGTGGGGTCGACAACCGCCACGACGACATCCTCGCCACTGGCGGTGTGCACGTCGGCGGGACCGACTTCGACAAGCAACTTTCGCTCGCTGGGGTGATGCCACTGTTCGGTTACGGCAGCCGGATGAAGAGCGGCGCCTACATGCCCACCAGCCACCACATGAACCTGGCGACCTGGCACACCATCAACTCGGTGTACTCACAGAAGTCCCAGTTGGCCCTGGGCAGCATGCGCTATGACATCGAGGACACCGGCGGCATCGACCGACTGTTCAAGCTGATCGAGCAGCGTGCAGGCCACTGGCTGGCCATGGAGATTGAAGAAACCAAAATCCAGCTGACCCATGCCGATAACCGTCTGGTGCCCCTGGATCGCATCGAGCGCGACCTCAGCATCGATCTGAGCCGGGCCCTGTTCGAGTCGTCCATCGACAACCAACTGCAGCGCATCCGCAACAGCGTCACGCAACTGCTCCAGGACGCCAACGTCAGCGAAAGCCAGGTCGATACGGTGTTCTTCACCGGTGGCTCCAGCGGCATTCCGGCACTGCGCCAGAGCGTGGCGGCGATGCTGCCCAACGCCCGGCATGTGGAAGGCAATATCTTCGGCAGCATCGGTAGCGGCCTGGCGATTGAAGCCAAAAAGCGCTACGGCTAAGCATCCCGCGCCCGACGTTCGTACCCCAGGGATGGGAAAAAATTTCGCAAGGAACCGCAACGATGAACCTGTGCAAACTGCTGCCCCTACTGACCGCCCTGCTGCTGACCGGCTGCAAGGAAGACTTCATGTCCCTGCACTTCGAGCAGCCGGTGGGTTATCGCGGCCAGCAGATCAATGCCAAGGTCAGCACCCTGCTGAAGGAGGCGATTCGCTCCCGCGGCATCGCCCCTGAACAGATCGTGCTGGAGCTGGATGAGCAGGACACTCGGGTGGTCCATCTGGCCCTCGACGGCGAGTTGAGCCCTGAGCAGCGGGCGACCCTGCGCGCCCTGTTTGACGACATCATCAAGGCGCGGGCGGCCAGCAGCATGGCCATCGACCTGACCCTCCAAGCCCAGCCCGGGGCTGCCACCCCGCAGCCAATCACCCTGGACCTGGCCATCACGCCCGAGGTGCAGCTTTCGGCTCGCTACCAATATCTCGATCGGGCCATAGGCCTGTTCAACCAGAGCGGGGTTCCGGTGCAGATCATCTGCAGCATCGAGGGGCAATTGAACGGCGAGCTGCCCTTCAAGGGGCTGAGCGTGCGCCAGATCCCCGAGCAATCGCCCGAGCATGCCTACCTCAATTACCGCACTCAGAACTTCCAGAGAAAGACCATGCCGGTGCTGATGCAGGTCAAGGACGCCCAACTGCGCGAGAGCATGAGCAAAGGCGATATTCGCCTGTGGAGCGAAGAGCAGATCGCCGACGACCTGCTGCGGACCAAGCTGCAATTGTCGATTGAAATCGGCAACCTGGGCGACCAGGTGCTGGCCGCCGACTTCAGTGCCGACAGTCGCCAAGACACCTGGACCAGCGAATGTGCGAAGAAGATCGAGCACCTGGGCCGACCGTTCTCCTTCCATATCGGCTCAGGCCTCGATCGCCTGCAGGCGGTCACCTATGAGGATGCCGGGCGCGGTTGAGGCCCGGCAGGGTTCAGACCAGCCCCGCCAGCTTCAGCTCGCTTTTCAGATAGGCGTAGTAGATCGGCCCCGCCACCACCCCGGGCAGGCCGAACGCCGCCTCGAACACCAGCATCGCCAGCAGCAACTCCCAGGACTTGGCACTGATCTGCCCGCCAACAATCCGCGCGTTGAGAAAGTATTCCAGCTTGTGGATAAAGATCAGGTAGCCCAGAGCCGCCACCGCCACCCAGATCGACAGCGACAGGCCGACGATGGTGATCAGGGTGTTGGAGATCAGGTTGCCGATCACCGGCAGCAGGCCCAGCAGGAACGTCAGCACGATCAGGGTCTTGGTCAACGGCAGCTTGACCCCGAACATCGGCAGGATCACCGCCAGGAAGATCCCAGTGAAGAAAGTATTGAGCAGGGAAATCTTGATCTGCGCGAAGACGATGTTGCGAAAGGCCTGGACCAGCAGGTGCAGACGATCGAACAGCGCCGCCGCCAGAGGCTTGCGCTTGGTCAGGTCGGGGATGCGCTGCAAGGCGATGATCGCCCCCAGGACCATGCCGATCAGCAGGGTCACGAACATGTGCGCCGCGTCCTTGCCCACCAGTTGCAACTCGCTCAGGTGCTTGCTGGCCCAGGCGCCGATGGCGGCCTGGAACTCCGCGGCGCTGGCCGGCAGATAGGAATCGAGGAACGGCGGCAACTGGCCCCGGGCCTTGTCCACCACCACCATGAACTTGTCCAGTGAGGCGCCGGGATTCTCCGCCTCATGCAGCAGGAAACTGATGGCTCCGGCAAACAGCAGGGTCAGCAGGCTGACCACCAGGGTGCCGAGCAGGGCCACCGCCAGCCAGCGCGCACGCTGGCCTTCGATCAGCCGCTGCAACTGCGGCGTGAGCATGTTGACCAGCTCGAACACCAGCAAACCGGCCAGCAGGCTGGGCAACAGCCGCAGCGGCAGGGCCAGCAGCAGGCCGCCAAAGATAATGATCCAACTGATGAACAACAGATGACGCTGTGAAAACGCTGGCATATAGCCTCAAGACAAACAGCGGGAAAAGACCGGCAGTCTGCCAGCCTTCACCGCAGAGGAATAGTGGCAGGCGCCGCAAGGGCGCGGGCTTACGGGGTACTGGAGTGTTGTGACGACTGAAGGTTCAGTCGGTTTTGGCCTGGGGCTGCGGGGCTGAAAGGTCGGGCAACGGCACGTCGTAGCCGCAGTAGTGCAGTTCGGTCAGGGTCAGTCGCTGGTCCGGATAATCGGCCCCCCATGGCAACCCCTGATCGTAGCGGGACTTGGCATGAGCGCAGATCGCCTGCAGCTTTCGTTGCGACTCGACCAGCACCGGTACCGGCAAGGGATTGATCTTCAGACTCTGGAAAAACGGCTGGATAAAGGTCTGGTCGAGATCATAGCCCTTGGCTCCCAAGGGCATACGCTGCCCGGCATGCACATAAAAGGGTTGCTTGAGCCCACTCTCGCCCTCCCAGCACCAGTACTTGACCTCATCCTCCTGCAGCCCTACCGCCTGGCCCCTCCACGACTCGTAGAAACGCAGGCATTGATAACCCCCACGCGTGACCCAGTCCGCCTGATTGGGCTGGAACCCGCCACCGGGCAGCGCCAGGGCCGCCAGCTTGGCCTTGGCAAATACTTCCTTGGGGTACAGCAAGCCATCACCCTTGCCGCTCAGGAAGCTGTCGACCCCCATGTACAGCGACCCGGCCGTGACCTGGACAGTCCCGTAGCTGAACGAGCCCGAGGTTCCGACAGACAACGCATCATGGTCCTTGCGGTAAGTGAAGCCGCTGCTCAGCGTGCCACACACGGTGTGCCGGAAGGGTTCCGGCAGGTCGAAGGAATAACGCTGGGTCAGCGTCACCCGTTTCGCCCCTTCGGTGCACAGCATTCGGCTGTCCAAGCGATCATTTTCGTAAACCAGGGACGGCGCCATGCAACCGCTGATGGCAGCGAGAACGCCACAGGTCAGCGTGTTCTCGACACAACGGCGCACAAGCCTCGCCCGCCCGGGAGAACCCCTCACTTGTATTTGCTGATAAACGAATACTTGATGCCCGCAGCTTCGACGATGCCGCGCATTTCCTGCTCCTGCTCCGGCTCGCCGACAAAGAACAACCAGACCCGAGGAAAGCGCTGATCGCTCAATGCTCCGCCGACAATCGCCTTGTCCAGTGCCGGGTTGGCGCCGAACATCAGGAACCTGCCACTCTGGCTCTCGGAGACCTGGGCGAACATGTCACGCACATTGAAACGCTCACGCGCACCGCCCGCCACAATCACCAGGCGATCGGGAAGCAGCCCATGACTGTTGATCCGCGTGGCAAGCAACTGCTGATCCTGGCCCCCGCCTTGTGCCGCACCGTTGCCGTCCCTCTGCACCCGAGCCGCGACCTCGGACAGAACCTGCTCTTCATCCTTGCGCTGTGGTTGCGAAGCACAGCCACTCAAAAACAGCAGCAAGGCAATCCAAGCCCACTTTTTCATGCTCATCTCCCTATGTATTTATGTATGACAGACCTGTCGGCCAAGGCGCCCCAAAACGCCTCCAAAGGCTCAGCGCGACGGTGCCTGGAGGTCGGGCAGTGGTACGTCGTAGCCGCAGTAGTGCAGGCGGGTCAGCGCCAGACGCTTGTCCGGATAGTCATCGCCCCAGGGCAGGTTCTGGTCAAAACGGGATTTGGCATGAGCACAAGCCGCTGAGGTTTTTGCACGAATCTCGGCCAGCGTCGAAGCGGGTAATGGGTTGATCGTCAAACTGCGAAATAGCGGTTCGATATAGAGCTGATCGAGATCGCCCCTTGGCTGACCGGCTTTACCGCTCTGGCTGGCGCTGACATAAAAGGGTATCGACAAACCGCTTTGCTTTTCCCAGCACCAATACTCGACCTCATCACCTTGCATGCCTACCGCGGGCAAATCGTTCACGCGGTAGAACCGATAACAGGCAAAGCCGTGGACCTGACGTTTCTCCACACTGTTTGGCGGGCGTTGGGTTCCGGGTAGCGCCAGATACGCCAGGCGAGCGTCGAGAAACCCGTCTGGCGGATAGAGCAGCCAAGACCCCTTGCCATCCATAAAACTCTCGATCGACATCGCAGCTGATGTCGAACGAGCCTGTACACTGCCGTAGCTGATGACGGACTCAAGGCTAACTTCGACCGCCGCGGAGGACTTTCTATAGATGAACCCCGGTGCCAAGGTGGAGCAGGCAGCATGACGAAATGGCTCGGGTAGATCATAGGAAAGACGCGGGCTAAGGGTCACCCGCTCACCGCCAATCTTGCATAACAGACGAGCCTGCAGATTTTGATTCTCATACTCCTTGGAGAGGCCTGCGCAACCAGTCAGAGCACAGACTCCGATACAAACGATCAAGAATCTCTGCATCATTTCAACAACTCCGCATTGCCATGCTTGTCGATCAATGTCAGCACGATGTACAGATCCGGACGTTTTTTAAAGTCCGTCTGCATAAAGCTGCTCGTGCCAGCCCATAGCTTCTGAGTAATGCATACGCAGGCCTCCGATGATTCAAGGTGAAGGTGCCTTGAGATCGGGCAGTGGCACGTCGTAGCCGCAGTAGTGCAGGCGGATCAGGGTCAGGCGCTTGTCAGGATAGTCATCGCCCCATCTCAGGTTCTGGTCGTAGCGCGATTTGATATGGGCACAAGCCTTTTGAATACCGGCTCGAGCCTTGGCCAGCACCGACTCTGGCAGGGGGTTGATCTTCAGACTCTGGAACAACGGCAGGATAAACACCTGATCCAGGTCATAGCCCTTGCTCCCCAGGGGCAGGCGTTGGCCGGCATGCACATAGAAGGGCTGCTGCAGGCCGCTCTCCTGCTCCCAGCACCAGTACTTCACCTTGTCCTCGAGAATACCGACCGCCGCCCCTTCCCAACGCTCGTAAGAACGCAGGCATTGGTAGCCCTGCAGGGTCACCCAGTCGAGGCTGCTGGGCTTGACGCCGGTATGGAATGGCAACGCCTGCCTGGCCAGCAAATCATCAAGAAAGGCCTGCTTTGGATAGAGCAGCCCCACTCCTTGACCATCGAGAAAGCTGTCGACCCGCATGTAGAGCGCGGAGGCCGTCACCTGGGTGTCGCCATAGGAAAAGGACCCGGAAGTTCCCACAGACAGTGAGTCACTGGCCTTTTCATAATAAAACCCTCCGGTAACGGTTCCGCATTCGGCATGCCGGTAAGGCCCTGGCAAATCGAAGGAATAGCGCTGCATCAGGGTGACCCGCTTCGCGCCCTCCTGGCAGAGCAGCCGGTTGTCGAAGCGGGCGTCCTCATAGACCAGGGGCGGCGCCATGCAACCACTGATGATCCCCTGCAGCCCACAGATCAAGGTGATTTCGATACAGCGGCGAATGCTCCTGGCTACTCCGAGCAAGCTCATTCCTTGTACTTGTTGATAAACGAATACTTGATGCCTGCGGCTTCGACGATGCCGCGCATTTCCTGCTCCTGCTCCGGCTCGCCGACAAAGAACAACCAGACCCGAGGAAAGCGCTGATCGCTCAATGCTCCGCCGACAATCGCCTTGTCCAGTGCCGGGTTGGCGCCGAACATCAGGAACCTGCCGCTCTGGCTCTCGGAGACCTGGGCGAACATGTCACGCACATTGAAACGCTCACGCGCACCGCCGGCCACAATCACCAGGCGATCGGGAAGCAGCCCATGACTGTTGATCCGCGTGGCAAGCAACTGCTGATCCTGGCCCCCGCCTTGTGCCGCACCGTTGCCGTCCCTCTGCACCCGAGCCGCGACCTCGGACAGAACCTGCTCTTCATCCTTGCGCTGTGGTTGCGAAGCACAACCACTCAAAAACAGCAGCAAGGCAATCCAAGCCCACTTTTTCATGCTCATCTCCCTATGTGTTGGCTGCCTGACAGGCCTTTCGGCCAAAGCTCCAAGGGCTCAGCGCGACGGAGCCTGGAGGTCGGGAAGTGGTACATCGTAGCCGCAGTAGTGCAGGCGGGTCAGGGTCAGGCGTTTATCGGGATAGTCGGAGCCCCATCTCAAGTTTTGATCGTAACGGGACTTGACCAGAGCACAGGCCGATCTGATTTGCGAGTTCAAGTCAGCGATCAGCGAATGGGATAACGGGTTGATTTTCAGAGACTCAAACACTGGCATGATCAATGTTTTTTCTAGATCTATGCCAGAAACGCCTATTGCTAAACGCTGCCCCGCTTCGAGATAAAATGGCTGATTCAAGCCACTTTCTTGCTCCCAGCACCAATATTTGACTTCATCGTTCCAGATTCCGGCTGGCGTGCTTTTCCAGAATTCATAAAAGCGCACACACTGATATCCCTTGAAGCTGACCCGATCAACTTTATCGGGAAGACCCGGGCCATCCGGCAAAGCCGCATAAGCCAGGTACTCCTCAATAAACTTCTCTCTTGGATAGACACTTCCACGGCGATCACCGCCCAAGTACCCATCAACACTCAAATACAACGATGATGCATAGGCTTGGGTCGTTCCGTAGTTGAAACTGCCTGAGCGAGTCACCGAGACCTCATCACGTTTTTTGTCATAGCTGAAACCGCTGCTGATGGTTCCGCAAGGAGCACTCCTGAAGGGGTCCGGCAACTCGAAAGACAGCCGCTTGGCTACGGTGACTGGCTGATTACCCACTTCGCACAGCATCTTTTTGATCAGCCGATCATTTTCATAGACCAGTGGCGGTTGCACGCATCCCACAAGCAGTACCGCCGCTGACGCATATCCTATGACTCGCAAGTTCAAATCTCGCGCCCCTGAAGTACATTCCCCTTAGGACCCAATAAGGTGGGAGTAATATAGGCCTCACTCTTCTTGAACTGCTCCTGTAGAACACTGGCATTCCCACCACAGAGCTTCTTGGAGATGCACAGGTAATTGGAGTGGGCGCTGGGCGGCCCTAATCCAATCAAAGAAGGAAGTGACACAACGGCCCCCACATACTGCAATACCGGTGATGCCGAATGGCCCGCATTATTCCCCAGCAAGTCCGATACCGAGTCTGTAAACGGTACTAGCCCGAAAACCACCCTGGTATCAGGTCGATTGATTTGGAAGAACGCATTTTTCTCATCAAACCCAGACTTTTCCGCAGCTTTATAAAAATCCAGAACCCCGACAGGTGCACCGGAGAACTGAATAACACCGATATCTCCTCCTACATTGAAGTTCAAACCGTCAATGGCTCGGTAGGTTAACAATGCGCCTTGGCTATGCCCCACCGGGCTCAGGACAAACCCCTGTTTAATCCCATCTTCAAAGAAGTTGTGCAATTGCTGAGCATTACCCGACTTGATTGTCCCTCCCAGCAGTACATCCCATGCCGACTCCAGCAGGTCCCCCAGGAATCCATGCTCAGGGTTATAAGCCTGTATGAAAGTATCCTGACCGGTTTGCATTCCACCATTAACCAACGCCGCATCGCGGGAGTTTTGAATCCCGTTGGTTGCAATAGGCCCACTACCATCTGGTTGCGTAATTGACGTCAGGCTGGCAATGGTTTTAGCCAGGTCAAGCATTGGCTTCCCTTCAGCATCATTTTGGATATTTCCATGTTCATCTTTCAGGTAAACCGCATGGGCCCGATAAAAGCTCATGTCTCCACTGAGAAGAACCGGCAACTGTGTCGCCACCCCTCCATGGCTCGCAACACCGGGCATCAATCCCAGAGTGCCATAGGATGTACTGTCCATTACTTTTTCCAGCGCCCCGGGAATCCATGCCAAAGGCCACAACCCGGGATTGTCAGCCAGCGCCTTTTGCGTCGCCTTGCTTAGATCCCCATATTGTGTGAACGCCGCCGAGGCGTTCTTCCCGTACTCGGACATCCCCTTCTGCCAATTGTCCAAGGTGACGCCCGGGTGGCTCACCGCGTCCAGCGAAGACTGGGTGACATACAGGTCGGTACGTTTCTCCTTGTCCTTGGTAATCTCATAAGCCTGTGACACATCACGGTTCAGACCCGCTGTAGAGTCCTGGCCAGTCTTGGCATCGTTACGGACCACAACGTTGCCCGCGCCAACGGTGGCACGTACTTCCTGCTCCCGCTCCTTGCGATAGTCATAGCCGCTGACACTCCAGCCCGAGGCGCCGGTCTTGCCCTTGCCTTCCAGGCTCTTGTCGTTGGTGAAGGCCACCTGCTTGCCAGTGGTTGCCTGATTGGCTCCGTCGCCACTGGCGCCCCAGCCGAAAGTGCCGCCAACGTTGAGGTAGTAGCTGTGCTCTTTGTCCTGGCCGGAGATATCGCGAAAGCCCAGGGTATTGGTGTCCAGCTTGAGGTTACCGTTGTCAGCTGCGACCAAGGCGCCGTCAATCTGAGTGTGGTTCTCGGTACGGATATCCACGCCGTTCTTGCCGGTGATGCTGGTCTGCTCCTGCACCCAATTGGTCTTTCCGGTGGTCTTACCTACACCGGCCGAGCCACTGACGCTGCCGCCACCGCCCAGACCAATACTCACGGTGACACTCAGGTCAGACTGTTTACCGCTGACTTTTCCGGTGTCCGGTACCGAAGACACCATCAGGTCGCCACCCACTCGACCGACCACCTCATTGCCACGCAAGGTTGCACCCGCAATGGTGGTGTCCTTGCCACTGGTAAAGCGCAGTTGATCACCAGCCACCAGTTGCGCGTTCTGCTGCTTCTGGTTTTCCCGTTCAAGTTTGCCCTTGCCCATATCGACACTGGCATAAACCGAGATAAAGTCCTTGCCACCCAAGGCCAGTCCCACTTCCCCCCCACCACTGCGGCGACTGGACTCGCTACTGGAGTCGTTCTGCGCCGCACGAATGGTCAGGTCCTTGCCAGCGCCGAGGTCGATGTCCCGGCCGGCTTGCACCTGGGTACCGATCAAGGTCAGGTTGTCCCGGGCCTCGAAGCTGACGTCGCGACCGGCCAGCAGCACCGAGGGGGAGTTGGTACCTTGGGTCAGCGATTCGCTGGCCACGCCATTGCTGCCGCCGATACCCGCGCGGGCGCTGCCACCTCCGCTCTGGCCATTGATGCCACCCTGGCTGCGGGCAGTCTTGCTTTCCTCGGATACCGAACCGCGAGCCACGTCCACGGTGACGTCGCGGCCGACCACAGTGATGTCGCGACCGGCATCGAAGTGGCTGCCTCGGATGCTCACGTCATTGCCGGCCACCGCACTGATGTCCCGTCCCGCCCCCAGGCTCGACGGGCTGCTGGTCTGCACTTGCTGCCGCGAACTGGTGGACTGGCTGGCCGAGCCGAAGTGAGTGGCTGAGGTCGGCCCGGAGGTGAACTGGTTGATCGCATCCACGGTACTCAGCACGCTGGAAGCCTTACTGACCCCGTCCTCGCCCTTGCCGGTGCCCTTAAGGGCATCCATGGTCTTGCCGTAGTTGTGGCTGACGTTGACCGTCAGGCCATTGCGATCACGGCTCTTGCTGGACTCCTGCAAGGAGTGCTCATCGCCCGCATTGATGTTGATGTCATGCCCAGCCTGCAGGTTGACATCGCGCTTGGCATCCACCCGCGAGCCTTCCACGGTGAGGTCGCGCCCGGCGTTGACGGAGACATCCTGCCCGGCCAGCAACTGGCTCGGCGCCACCGTCTCCTGGGCATTGCGGGATTTTTGCTTGAGGCCCTCGCTGCCCAGGAAAGCGGTAACACCATTGCGGTCGCTTTCCAGCGACAGGCCCACCTGCTTCGAGCTCTTCCAATTGCTCTGGTCCGAGCTGTTGCTGCCGGCCAGGACGTTGACGTCGCGCCCGGCACCGACGTTGAGGTTGCGCTCGGCGGCCGCCGTGCTGCCAATCATGTTGACGTCGCGCGCCGAATGCAGGGTGGTGTCGCGCCCAGCACTGACCACACCGCCAACACTCTGGCTCTGCTGGTTTTCCTGCCCCGACTTCTTCGATGAGGCCACAGAAATGAAGGTGCCGGAACTGGAGAACCCAACCTTGCTCTTGTACTTGTCACTCTGGCTGCTGGAGGTGTTGGCCGCATCCATCAGGTTGATGTCGCCACTCTTGTCGATCAACCCGGCACGCACTTCGGCATCACGCTTGGCCTCGATGCTGCTCGCCGAAAGGTTGACGTTGGTCCCGGCAATCACTACTGCGTCGTTACCGGCACTCAGCTCGCTGCCGACCTGGGTGGTGCTGCTGGAGGTGCGGCTGTTGCCACTCTTGTTGAGGCCGAAGCTGCCTTTCTTCTTCTGGCTGTAGGAGCTGTCCTGCTGCTCCTGGGCCGAGACCAGGCTGACGTCCCGGGCGGCACCCACCAGCAGGTCGTTGCCGGCCTTGAGCTGGCTGCCGACCACGGTGACGTCGCGCCCGCCGTTGAGGCTGATGCGGCCGTCCTTGTCCTGGCTGACGTTGACCATCAGGTCATGCCCGGCGCTGATTTCAGACGCCACATTGGTGGTCGAGGAGTCGGCGCTGCGAGTGGTCTTGCTCTTGCCCCAGGAGCCTTTCTTCTTCTGGTAGAAGGTCGAGGACTGTTCGTCCTGGGCCGAGGCAATGACCATATCGCGCTCGGCCCCCAGCGACAGGTCATGCCCGGCGCTGACCTTGCTCGCCACCACGGCCAGGTCACGCCCGGCCTTGAGTTCGAGATTGCCGCCGGCGGTCACGCTGGAACCCAGGGTCTGCACCGTGTCATTGGTCACCAGGCCGCGACGGATCGCACTCTGGGTGAAGGTGTGGTCCTGCACTGCCAGCAGGTCGATATCGCGACCGGCACTGAGCTTGGCATCACCCGCACTGGCGATCTGACCTTTGTTGGTCAAGTCGCGGCCGGCGGTGAGATCAAGCTGCTGGCGCGCACTGATCTGGCCACCCTGATCGAGGATGGTCCGAGTTCCAGCGCCATAACCCACAGCAACCGCTACGCGATCATTGAGGATGTCACCCTTGATTGCCGATACGCTAACCTGATTGCCGCGAATTTCGCCGGCCAGGGCATTGCGCACACTGTCCTGGGCCATCAGGCTGACGCGCTCGTTGGCTTCAATCAGCCCGCCCTGGTAGAGATTGCCGCCGACATCGGCCTTCAGGTCATTACTGGCGCGCAAGGTGCCGACGTTGGTCAGGTCGCCGCCGGCAACCAGAGTCATGTCTCGACCCTGGATCAAGCTGCCGCCGCGCAAATTGCGCGAGTCGGCCTGGGCCAGGTAGAGCACCGGTACCAGTACCTTCTCGCCCTGCACCTCACGGGTTTCCATCCATACGATGTCATGGGTCAGCGAAGCCACCTGCGCGGATGACAGGGACACCCCGACGCTAAGGTTCAAACGGTCCTTGGAGGCGATGGCGTTATCCATCAGGTAGCGATACTGGTCGTAGTCGCTGGTCAACCCTGAGGCCAGGAAGCGCTGCCCGGTCTGGGCCAGCACCGCGTCGCGAATCAAGCGGGTTTCATACAGACCGTCGCCCAGGCGACGCCAGGTCTGGTCGGTGCTGTAGTTCAAGTGCCCGAGCATGTAGTCCGAGCTCATGAAGCGCGAGAGGTCGGTAAAGGTCGGGTTGGTTTCGATCAGGTAGCGGCCCTGGGGATTCTGGCTCTTGATGAACAGACCGTACTCGCCCTGGGGAACTCTGTAGCTCGACAAAGCGGTGGGGTCGACAGCCGCGAAAGGCACGCCGGAGAAATCCACCGGGACGAAACTGACCTGGGTCGTGCCGTCGGCGGCAACTCGCTCGATACGCTGTACATCCTTGGCCACTTGAGCTGCGGCTGCCGTGCTTTGCGCGTTGACCGTGATGGTCTGCCCGCCCACTTGGGAAAGGCTGTTCTGCAAGGTCTGGCCCGTAAGCTGGGCACGGGCCTGTTCACTCAGGGTGCCGTTTTCCAGGGTGCCGCTAACCTGCAGGTGCAGGCGCTCTCCGGCCTGCAAGGTGGCGCTATAGCCGGTCTGTGTACCGGGAAGGATCACGTTGCTGCCAATCGAGGACTTGTACTGCAGCAGCGCTGCCGGCAGTGGGTCTTGCTGGTCCGGCGCACGCCCGCTGTTGCGTGAGTTCCAGGCCTTGGTCTCACGCTCGACAAAACGGTAGGCGCTTTTTTTCAGCCGGAACAATGTGTAGTTCACGGCCTCGACCCGCTGATCCAGAGTCAGGCCGCGGTTGTAGAAATTGTTGGCGGTGACAAAGGCATCACGGTTGGCCGCGATCAGGCTCAGCTGGTTCTCCACCGTATCGGCATTGATGGTCAGGTCACGGTTGGACACCAGTCGCGCGGCTGCGGAATGCTCGCCCATGGTGTTTTGATAGGTGGTGTTGACGGTGTAGACCGCCGAGTGGTGCTTGCCTGAACAGTCGGTGCAATTGATCGCGATACTGCGCCGGGCAATGCTCTCGCTGACGTCATACTTGTCCATGGCGTTGACCAGGGTCGCCACGTTGAGGTTCATGTCGCCCTGGCTTTCGATGGTCCCGGAGCGGTTGCTGAGCAGCACGGCACGGCCGCCGTCGAGGGCGGCGAAACTCAGGTTGCCGGCGCTGTAGATATCGCCGTAGCTGTTGGCCAGGCCGTTGCCCCGCAGGAGCATGTCGGCGCCACTGTAGATCAGGGTATCGGCCGAGGTGGTGATGCCATTGCTGGAACGCAGTTGCATCTGCCCCAGAGCTCCCAGGGTCCCGCGGTTGTTGATCTGCGCCGCGGACACATTGAGGTTCTGGCTGGCGATCAGGCGCCCCAGATTGTCCAGGGTGCCCCGCAGGTTCAGCTGGGTATCGCCGCCACTGGCGATACGACCGCCGTTCTGGTTCAGGTCGGTGGCACCGACGGTGAGCTTGCCCCGGGACGAAAGCAGGCCGCTGTTGTTCAGGTTGCCACCCAGTTCCAGGGTCATGTAGCCGTCGCTGGCCAACTCGCCGGCATTGTTCAATGTGGCAGCCGCCAGGCGCAGGCCCGTAGCACTGGCGATGCGATCGCCGGCATTGAGATTGAGGTCGGCGCCGGTACTCAGGTCCAGCTCGCCATTGAGTTGCATGAGCCCGCTGCGATTGATCGAGGCAATATCCCAGTCGCCACGTCCCAGGCCGGTCATGCGCCCTTGAAACCCGGAAAGCACGCCCAGGTCGAGTTTGAACAGGGCGTTGCCGGCGTGCTCGACAGTCCCCGACTCGTTGTTCAATTGCCCGGCGCTGAGGGCAAAGGCACTGCTGCCCGATGCCAGGGAGCCACCCTGGTTGTTGAAGGTTCCTCCCAGGGTGATCCGGCTTTGTTCGCCTGCAACGACCCGTACACGGCCACCGGCGCTGTTGTCCAGATTGCCAGCGGCCAGCAGCAGACCGTTGGCCGACTCGACCAGGCCGCCCTGGTTGTACAGATTGGCATGGGCGGTCAGGTCCAGCTGTTGGGCACTGATTTCACCGCCCCAACGGTTGTCCAGGGTCTGCCCGACGGAGCTGAGCAAACCGCTGGCGTAGAGCTTGCCCGCCTGGTTGGTGAGACGATCCACCACCAGCTTGAGTGCACCGGCCTGACTGCTGATCAACCCGGCCTTGCCATTCAAGGCACTGTTATCCACCGCTCCGGCGGTCACGCCAAGGGTCGCGCCCTGCAAGGTGCCGCCACGGTTATCCAGGGTTCCCTGCCCCAGGGCGACTTCGCCATGGCTGTCCTTGGCGAGGATCATGCCTTCGGCGTTATTCAGGCCTCCGGCCACCAGGTTCAGGCCGGCGCTGCCAGCGAGTAATTGCCCCTGGCGGTTATCCACCGCTGCGCCATCGATCTCCAGGCGCTTGCCCTTCAGGGTGCCTCCCAGATTGTCGAGCTGAGCCACTTGGCTGACCCGCAGTTTCTGCTCGCCGGCGTCGATCATCCCGGAATTGTTGTTCAACGCACCGTTGTTGAGAGTCAGGTCGATCGTGCCATTGTTGGCCACCACTGCACCCTTGGTACTGTTGTCCAGGCCGGCAGCATTGATCCCGATGCTGTTACCCAGCAGGACGCCGCCACTGTTGTGCAACTGGCCACCGTCGATCTGCAGATGCCCGTCGCTTTGCAGGCGCCCCTGGCTGTTGAGCAGTTGGCCTGGGGTGACGCCGTCGGTGCTCAGGGTCAGGTGCAGACCGTCAGTGCCGGCTGCCAGCAACCCGGATGCCCGGTTGTCCAGGCGCTGGGTAGTAACCGTCAAGCGATCCCCCACCAGTTGCCCGCCACGGTTATCCAGCAACCCGCTGTTGGTCAGCAGCAATTGATTACCCACCACCACCCCGCCCTGGTTGGCCAGCCCGGCCGACTCGATCTGCACATCGCCCTGCTTGGCCTGCAGATGGCCCAGGGCGTTGTTCAAGTGCTGCTTGACGGTCAGCGTGAGTTTGCCGTTCTCGGCGCTCAGCGCTCCACCCTGGTTCTGGCTGAGGCTGTCGAGGCTGGCGGTCAATACATTACCGATCACCCGGCCCTGGTTGTTTGCCAGGTCCCGGGCTTCCAGCAGCAAGCGCTCCTTGCCTTGCAGCAAGCCACCCTGGTTGTCGATATCTGCAGTGTGCAACTCCAGCCCGTCGGCATCCACGGTGCCACCCTGGTTGTCGAGCTTGCCGCTGCTATTGAGGGTCAGTTGCGGCGCAACCAACGTGCCGCTGCGGTTATCCACGCTGGCGGCCTTCAGGCTGAGGAGAGAAGTGGCCTGAAGCTTGCCGCCGGCATTGAGCAGGTCCTGATCGAGGCTGATCTCTAGCGCACCTTTCTCGGCACTGATCAGCCCCTTCTGGCTATTGTCCAGGCGCTTGCCTGTCACCTTGATCTGGTCGGCGAGCAACTTGCCCCCCTGGTTCAGCAACTCTCCGCCCTCAGTCTCCAGCAGGGTCAGGGCCTGGAGCTGGCCGGCATTGTTGTTGAGTTGATCGCTGATCTTGAACGTCGCGCTGCCTTGGCTGGCGCCGATCAGGCCATGCTGATTGTCGAGGCGATCAGCACTGATCTGCACCTTGTCGGCAATGACCGAGCCCTTCTGGTTACTCACTTCGCCGGCGCTGAGGGTCAAGCTGGCGCCCGCCACTTCAAGGCGCCCGCCATTGTTGTTGAGGTTGTCGAGGGTCAGGGTTACGGCCTGCTGATCGCCAAAGCGGATCAGGCCGCCCAGGTTAGCGATGGCCGGGGTGTCGAGGACCAGTTCGTTGTGTGCCAGGACCCGGGCCTTGTCGCCCTGGTTGACCAGGCGGGCTGCGTTGATCTGTACCTTGGGCCCCTGGATTACCCCATTCTGGTTGCTCAGGGCCTCCCGCGCCTCAAGTTCCAGACTGCGGCTGGCCAACACACTGCCCTGGTTCTCCAGGTTGTTGCCAGTCAGCTTGACCTCGCCGTGATCGTTGCGGCTGTTGTCTGCATTGACCCCGGCTTCGATGATGCCGTGGTTGACCACCTGCGCAGCGTCCACCACCCGCACCCGGTCCCGGGCCGCCAGGCTGGTCTGGACCTTGATCTGCTCCTTGGCCTGCAGCGTCGCCTCGGTACCGGCGTAAGCCTTGCCCTGGAGATCGATGCTCTGGGCGGTGACCGCAATCGCCTGCTTGGCCCCCATATTGGCCACGGTGACCTTGCCATTGGCATCGATCTGGATGTCGCCAGTGCTGGCGGCCATCTCTGCGGACATGTTCACACCCACGCCCTTTTCTGTGCCCACCAGGCGGATCGCCCCGGCGTACATGCCGCCCAGTACCGAGCTGTCGATGGCCAGTTCCGGCTTGATGCTGGCGTCGGCTGCCCGGGCAGTGACGCTCAGGTCATCGGCCTTGACGTCGTTGCGCCCGGTGATGATGTTGAGCTTCTTGGCATACAGGTTGGCATTGAGCTTGGTACTGCGGGTGATCAGGTCGAACTGATCGAGATTGCTCGCGTTGAGGTCGGCACCTTCGATGCTGATATCGCCGCCATCGACCTGGAAACGATCAAGCCTCTGTCCCTCGAGCACCGGTTTGCCCGTGGTCAGCGTGGCCCGCGGGGTGTTGATGAAACCACAACCGTTACAGGTGATGCCGTGGGGGTTGGCGACGATCACCCGGGCGGCCTGCCCGGCCACCTCGGTGTAACCCGCCAGCTTGCTGCGATTGCTGCCGGTGACTTCGTTGAGGATGACCTGCGCCGCCTGCCCCTTGAGGTTGGGGTTGCCGATGATGTAGCCACCCAACTGAGTGCTCTGGGTCGAGCCGGTGGCGTTGTTGAGGATCAGGCCGTTGCTGCCGACGTTGTATTCGCTGAACTTGTTATGGGACAAGCCGCTGCCATTGGCCGCGTTGATATTGACGACGGGCACGCCATTGCCCGCAGCGCCAATGGTGGCGTTGCCGCCGGCTGCCGGGTCCAGGGTCAGGCCAGCGGCGACACTGACGATCGGGTTGAGAAACAGGACTCCCGACAGTGACAGGGCAATGCATTGGGCAAAGGGCTTGCGTACGTCCATGTGCAAATCATCCATCCATTAACGTTTGAGTCGAGTCAAAAGAACAGGTCTACCCGGAAGTACACCGGATGCTCTCGCCTCTCGATAATTGCCGGCCGCTCCAGGGAGCGCGCGAAGCTGACTGACGCGGCCAGGTACTGACCACGGGCATTGAGTTCTAGGGCATTGCCGCTCATGCGGCCCTTGGCGTCATGGTTGTAGCGATCGGCCTTGATCACCCCGACGTCGTAGGCGAAGGCCATGCCGTATTCCTGGACAAAGGGCTGCAGCGCCGGCCAGGTCACCGCGCGGCGCCAGCGCAGTTGGTTGCGCCAGTAGCCGCCACTGTTGCCGGACAGGCTCTGATCCTGGAAGCCACGCACCGAGTTGAGTCCACCCAGGCTGATGCGCTGGGGACTGAACAGCACATCCTCGCTACGCTGCCCGGTGACCAGGCTGTCGAAGCTGAAGTTCTCGTCCCATAGGCGCAAGGGCTGCAGGTAGCTCAGAGTCAGGCTGTACTTGTTGTAGCGGGCGACCGGCTCGCTGCCCTGGGGCCGGCCACTGCCTTGAGCGTCCAGGGCGCCGATGCCCTGCTGCCAGCCAATATCGGCGTTGACCAGGGCGTTGCCGATGCGCCGTCCGTGATTGAAGCCAAGCTGGGTTTCGGTAATGCGGTTGCTGGAAACGTCGATCAGGTGGTCATCAAGGTAGTTGCGCGTACGCAGATGGCTCAGCCCAAGGCTCACGCCGGTCTTGCTCAAGTTGTCCCGGTGCAGCACGCGCTCGGCCCGGACTTGCTGGTTATTGCTCTCGCCATCGAGGACGAAATTGAACCCGGTGGCGTCATTGCGCGTGCGGTAGTAACTCTGGCTGTAGGAGTAGTTGAAGGTCCACCAGCCCCAGGGCAGGCTGTAGTACAGGCTCTGGTTGTCGGAATGGCGCCAGCGATCGCTGACCGCATCCTGATTGGCTCGCAGGTTCAACTGGTCGGCCAGCCCCAACGGGCTATCCCAGTCCAGGCCCAGGCCCATCTGCTGCTCACCGGTACTTTTGTCGCCATCGTTATTACGCGTCGCCGACAGCCGCCAGGGCTTCAGGCGCTGGCCCTTGAGCCCGACATGACTGCCGCCCAATTGGTCCCCTGGGGCCAACTCCATCTCGACCTGGCGCGAAGGCAGGCGGGTCAACTGATCCACCAGTTGTTCCAGTTCCCGCAAGTTCAGCACCTCGCCGGTGGTTCCGGGAAAAGCCATGGCCAACTCTCGGGAGCTGGCCAGGGCCGAGCTGTCCAGACTTTCCAGGCGGCCCTCGACGACGACAATGATCAGTTGCCCCGACGCCAGCTCCTGGGCAGGCAGATAGGCACGGGTAGTCACGTAGCCTCGTTCGAGGTAGTGATGAGTGATGGCCTTGAGCAGGGTATTGATCTGTGGGACCGACAGGCATTGGTCGCGGTACGGTGCCAGCAGCCGCTCACGATCAGCGGAGCCGAGGTGCTCGGCGCCCTTGAGCGTCACAGTCTTGATGGTGAAACAGCGCTGCTCGCCAGGTTGCTCGGCAGGTGCGGGAGGCAAGGGCTTGCCTGGCAACTGCTGGAGTTCATCAAGGCGCTTCTGCTGATCTTGCAGCAATTGCTGCTGACGATCGCGGATCAGGTCACGATCACCCGGTGTCTGCAGAGGCGCAGCAGCGACGGTGAACGAACCCACTAGAGCACAAAACGCTACAACAGGCCTTAAGCAGCCAAAACGCGACATGCCTTCCATTCCCTTGAAAAACAGACCCTCGATTGAGTGTCCGTACGGCGCGTCCAGGCACCTGTTTTCGAAGGGGGTAGAGTCTAATGTGAAAAATTGGTTACACAGAAAAAATAGACGAGTGGTATCACTTTGACATAAGTCATTGAAAAAAAATGGATTTTGCAGAGGTGATCAGGCCATCAAATCGACGCGAGCCAGGGATCTGTATCCATTTTGATACCTTGGCCGCATCGATCCAGGCTTATTTTTTCTTCAGGCAATCACTCATGAACGCCTTGCGCGCATCGCCCTTCAGCGCCTGGCTGGTGGCGGTGGCGTTGCACGATTTCATTCTTTCCTGAGGCGTGGACGGTGTCGCAGCGGCGGCCGGAGCAGCCTTGAGGCAGGTACTCATGAAGGCCTTGCGCTCATCGCCCTTGAGGGCCTTGGCAGTGGCTTCGGCGTTACAGGTGGTCATCTTGTTCTGCTGGGCGGTGGCGGCAAAGCCTTGGGAACAGAGCAGCAGCCCCACCATCAACAAAGGAATACGCAACATCTTCATGGAGTTTTCTCCTTGTCACCGCACCGACGGGCACGGCCTCCAGCGCAGTGTAGACAAAGCCTGTTACACCTTCACCTGTTCTGCAGGCTGGCCCGGCGATACTGCTCGGGAGTACAGCCGGCTTGACGCTGGAACATGGCGATAAATGCCGAGGCGGTGCTGTAGCCCATGTCGAAGGCAATTTCCTGGATGCTGTGCGGGCTTTCCAGGGCTTCGATGGAAGCAAGGAAACGCTGGCGCTGGCGCCATTCGCCGAAACTCATGCCCAACTCGCGAACGAACTGCCGGGCCAAGGTCCGTTCACTGACATGCGCCTGCTGCGCCCAGTGGGCCAGCGGCTGGCTGTTGCCCGGCTCCGCCTGCAGGGCCAGGAGCACCCGCAACAGATCGGGGCTGCTGGCATAGGGCAGATAACAGTTGTGGACCGGGGCCTGGCGCAGTTGGTCCAGTAGCACCTGGGCCAGGCGTTGGTCAGCCTCGCCTTCGGGGATCTGCACGTCCCTGGCGGCAAAATCCTTGAGGATCGCCTTGAGGATCTCGCTGATGGCCAGGGTGCTGCCCTGCTTTGGCAAGTCCTTGCACAACTCCGGTGCCAGCAGCACCGCGCGATAGTTGATCGGCTGGCTGGTGTAGAAACTGTGGGCGGTCTGCGGCGGCACCCAGATCGCATATTGCGGTGGCGACATGAACCGCTGGCCGGCGATGTCCATGTGCATCACACCGTGGGCCGAATACTCCAGGCAGCCCCAGGAATGCCGGTGTTCCAGGGCATGGCTGTGGGCGGCGAAGTCGGCATAGCGGAAGTACACGGGCGCGGGCAGCCCATGGAATTCCAGGAGGTCGATATGTTTTTTGCTCATGCTGTCCGGATGCAGGGGCGGGTTGTCTGTTTCGCAGTATAGGCATTGATCCGGACAGGAGGATAATCAACCTTCATCAACTCTATGGTTGTCTCCATGCAATACGCCTATCCATTACTGGCCATCTTCATCTGGGCCGGCAACACCGTAATCAACAAACTCGCCGTGGGTGCGATCTTCCCAGCGGAGATCGGCTTCTATCGCTGGTTGCTGGCGGGCTTGCTGTTCACCCCCTTCATGCTCAAGCCGGTGCTCCAGCATTGGCCGGTGATCCGTCCCAACCTGGGTCGGATCTTCGTCCTCGGCGTGCTGGGCATGGCGGTCTATCAGAGCCTGGCCTACTACGCCGCCACCCTGACCTCGGCCACCAACATGGGGATCATTCTCTCGCTGATGCCGTTGATGTCACTGGCCATGGCCATCGCCGCCCTGGGCCAGCGCCTGACCGCCGGCGCCTTGGTGGGTGCCGTGCTGTCCTTCGCTGGGGTGCTGGTGGTGGTGTCTTCCGGCAGCCTTGCCGCACTGCTGCAACACGGGGTCAACCTGGGGGACGCGATGATGCTGATCGCCACCCTGGCCTATGCGATCTACAGCACCCTGCTGAAAAAGTGGCAACTGCGCCTGCCGCCGCTGGTGTTGCTGTACCTGCAGGTGCTGGTGGCGGTGCTGGTGCTGCTGCCGTTGTTCCTTGCTTCACCGAAGGTCGGCCCGACCCTGCAGAACATTCCGCTGGTGCTCTATGCCTGCTTGCTGGCATCGATGGTCGCGCCTCTGGCCTGGATGCAGGCGGTGGTGCGCCTGGGGCCGAGCCGAACCACGCTGTTCTTCAATCTGCTGCCGTTGATCACCGCGCTGATTGCCGCATTGGTGCTGCACGAACAACTGGCATGGTTCCATCTGGTGGGTGGGTTGTTGACCCTGGGCGGGGTGATTCTTTCTGAACGCTGGACCCGGGTACTGGGGCTCGGAAAGACGCTGGCCTGACGGGGTCTTTCGCCGGCAAGCCAGCTCATACAGGTGCAGCCGTGGGCAAGTGTCAGACCCCGGCAGCCTTGAGCCGTCGGGCATGTTCGACAAACAGGCGGACCGGGTCGGCGCCCTTGCCCACCAGCCCCAGGGACTGGTTGATGATATCGAAGTGGTCCAAGGGGTAGTCATCGCCAATGACCTGGCCCAAGTGCGAGCTGTAGCGCCCCACCATGCCATCGCATTGGCCAGCTTCGCGGACAAAGGTGCGGGCGAACAGGCGACAGCTGCGATTGGTGCCGTCGAACAGATTGGCACCACGATCGGTCTTGCCCGGCTGCAAGGTGCCGGACCAGGAGTAGTAGCGCACGCCGTTGACCTGTTCCGGGCCCTGCCCACCCCAGGTTTGCGGCAGCCCCTGGGGGTACTGTTGATTGAACAGGGCCACCCCCTCGGTGGTCAGGGAATGGTGCGAAGCGTGGATATCCACCGGCAGCTTCGCTCCGCGATAGCCGGTTTCCAGCAGCGTCATCAAGGCCGAGATAGCGCGCAGCACCAGGCTCAGCACACGCCCCCGCATGCTGCTCGCAGGGGAGCGTCGCTGCAGGTAATCCGCCAGTTCGGAACCGTGATTGGGGCCCGCCACCGAGGTCACCGAAGCCACCCAGTCCGGGCGCTTGGCCGCCGCGTAACGGGCGGTGAGCGAGCCCTGGCTATGGCCGATCAGGTTGACCCTGGCAGCCCCGGTCTGGGCCATGATCTGCTGGATCTGGGCCAGCAATTGCTCGCCGCGCACTTCGCTGGAATTGAGCGGCGAAACCTGTATCGCAAACACCCGGGCCCCGCCCTGGCTCAACGCCGGGACGATGCCGTACCAGTAGGGATACAGCAGCAGGCGGACAAAACCGAGCATCCCGGGCACCAGCACCAGGGGGTAACGCGTGGCAAGCTCTTGGGACATGCTCGGACATCCTTGCGGTGGACTCGTGAACCCAGGCTGAAAGCTAGACCATAACCAAGGGCATCGTCAGTACCTGTGACGATTCGACGACAGAGCCATGACAAGCCCCCGTTTCCCCGCCTATTTCAGCCCGATCACCCCCGCCACAATCAACCCCACCGACACCAGTTTGATCGCGGTGAGACTTTCCCCGAGCAATACGAAACCCAGCAGTACCGTGCCCAGGGTGCCGATGGCGGTCCAGATCGGGTAGGCCACGCTCACCGGCAGCTCGCGCATGGCCAGGGTCAGGAAGTAGACCCCCGCCACGGCTGCCACTACGGTCACCAGCGAAGGCCAGAACCGGGTAAAGCCCTGCGCATACTTCATGCCCATGGCGAACGTCACCTCGAAGGCCGCCGCCACCAGCAGGAACAACCAGGCCATGGCGCCTCCTCAGAACGTTTCAGCCAGTGCCAGAAGACGCCGTTGCGCCTCGGCACAGGATTGCTGGAAACGCTCCGGCGCCGACTCTTCGCCTTCCGCGGCGACCACCGTGACATCCTCGATGCCGATAAAGCCCAGGGCCGTGCGCAACCAGCGATCCGCATGATTGAGCGCCTCATGTTCACCGCCGGGACCAAAACCACCGTCACCGCGGCTGGTGACGATCAACACTTTCTTGCCCTGTACCAACGGTTGATATTGGGCGACACCGTTGTCTTGCCGGGTGTTGAAGGTCAGCCCCAGGCGCACGATGTGATCGACCCAGGCCTTGATCCCGCTGGGCACACTGAAGTTGTGCATGGGGGCCGAGATCACCAGGCGCTGGTGGCCGAGCAACTCAGCCACCAGCGCGTCACTCAGGGCCAGGTCGGCCTGCATCGACAACGGGCGTGCCTCAGGTTGTGGATAAAACGCCGCGGCGATAAAGGCTTCGCCGACGTGAGGCAGCGAACCTCGTCCAACCTCGCGCCGGGTCAGGACTGCCCGAGGGTTCGCCGCTTGCCAGGCCTGGAGAAACACCTCGGTCAAACGCCGACTGTGGGAGCGTTCGCCCCGTGGGCTGCCGTGAATTGCAAGAACTGTATTCATCCGAATTCTCTCATGTGATTTGCTCTTGATGGCCTTGAAGCTACAACTGCTTCGCGCTAAATCTAGAATCACAGCCACTCACCAACAAATGAGTAAAAATTCATTTGAATGAATAGATTTCATCCATGGAGCCCAACATGTTCGCTCACCTGCCCCTCACCGCACTGCGCACCTTCGAATCCGCAGCGCGACTGTCGAGCTTCAAGGCCGCCGCCGAAGACCTGGCGGTAACGCCCACCGCGGTGTCCCACCAGATCCGCAACCTGGAGCACTGGCTGGGGGTGCAACTGTTCGAGCGCCTGCCGCGCCAGGTGCGCCTGACCGAACCCGGCGACCGATTGTTCCGCAGCCTGCATGGTGCCCTGCTGGATATAGCCCAGAGCGTCGACACCCTGCGCCCCAAGCCCAGTAACACGCTGTTGACCGTCTCCACCACCGCCGCCTTCGCCGCCCTGTGGCTGGTACCGCGGCTGGGACGTTTCTATGCTCGGTATCCCGGCATCAGCCTGCGCCTGGACACCCAAAGCGAAGTGGTCGACCTGCAACAGGACGCCAGCATCGACCTGGCAATCCGCTACAGCCAGGACGGCTACCTGGACCTTCACGGCCTGTGCCTGTTCGACGAACGCTTTGCAGTCTATGGCGCACCGCACCAGGTGGCCCTGGCGCAGCAACAGCGGCCGACGCTGATCAGCGTGCATTGGCGCAACTCCAAGCTCTATGCCGATGGTTGGCAGGCCTGGTGCACCCAGGCTGGAGAAAACTGGCTCGACGGCCAGCCGCAGATCCGCTCCTACGACGAAGAACAGTACGCCCTGCAAGCCGCCATCGCCGGTCAGGGCCTGGTACTGGCGAGCAATATCCTGGTGTCGCAAAGCGTGGCCAGCGGCCTGCTGGAGGCTTACCGGCCCGAGATTCAGGTAGACGGCGCGGGCTACAGCGCCCTGTGCGTACCAGGGCGCGAACGACACCCGCCGGTACGGGCATTTTTTGCATGGTTGCAGCAGGAATCATTGCTGGCCGGGCATCCCTTGCTGGCCCGCAGCTGAGCCACAACGCGAAAAACTCCCGAGCATTGCCACTGGGCACATCCGATAAAACTTTTTGCCTCGTCCGTCACTCACACCCAAGACAGGTCAGGCCAACAGAGCCTGGCGTGAAACGGATTAGCCTCCAGGAGACAGAGATGAGCGAGATGCATTTGTCTGATGTGAACAGCCTGCGCGAACGGGCTCGCCGACACGTGGAAAACGGCGCCGTGACCGAGGGTTACAACGCCGATCGCGAGGAGCTGCTGCGCCTGCTCAACGAATCGCTGGCCACTGAACTGGTCTGTGTCTTGCGCTACAAGCGCCACTACTTCATGGCCAACGGCCTCAAGGCCAGCGTGGCCGCCGACGAGTTCCTCGAACACGCCACCCAGGAAGCCGAACACGCCGACAAACTGGCCGAACGCATCGTCCAGCTCGGCGGCGAACCGGAGTTCAACCCCGACCTGCTGTCCAAGCACTCCCACGCCCAGTACGTCGCCGGCAACAACTTGAAGGAAATGGTCTACGAAGACCTGGTGGCGGAGCGGATCGCCATCGACAGCTACCGTGAGATCATCCAGTACATCGGAGACAAGGATCCCACCACCCGCCGCTTGTTCGAAGAAATCCTCGCCCAGGAAGAAGAGCACGCCGATGACATGGCGGACATCCTCAACGACCTGTAGCCCCTCGCCCAAGCCCGCTCCTGCCTACAGGGGCGGGCTCGCCCACGCAACGCTCGACCTTCGCGCTTACTGACTCGGCTTGACTGTGACCGGCGCCTTGCCTGAACGCATCTGCTGCAGCAACGGCGCACACTGGTTGGGTTCATCACCGCTAGGCGCCACCAATGCCAGCAGCCCTGCCGCCGGCCCGGCGATCAATCCCAGAGCCACCATACCGGCCCCCCGCAGCACCAACGGCACCGCCTTGACCCCTGCACTGGGCTTGATGAACTTGCCCTGCACGTAGAGCGGCGAACGCAGAGAGAACAGACGCAACCCCTTGGACTCAGGGGTGATGGTCAGGTCCAGTTGCTCGGAAGCCATGTTCGCGGTGCCATCGACGTAAATGATGGAGTTCTCGGTGTCGAAGACGAACAGCCGAGAGGTGGCCAGGCCCGACTTGATGCCGAAGTCGGCAGCGGCGCAATTGATCTTCACTTCCTTGTCGCCAAACATCTTGCCTACCACGTAGTTGCCGACATTGAGCCCGGCGATTTCCATCAGGCTGCGGCTGATGGCGCCGTCGTTGATCAACATTTTCAAGTCACCGTTGGCGCTACCCAGCAGGGCCGCCACCGAGTTGCCACGCCCGGCAATATCGGCATCGCCATTAAGCTCGCCGAAGCTGGTCTTCATCGGCTCGAAGGTTGGGAACAACTGCTTGAGCTTGAAGTTGCGCGCGGTCAGTTTGGCCCGACCTTCCAACGGCGTGGTGTGACCATTGAGACGCACCTGGGCATCGAGCTTGCCCCCGGCCACGCCAAAGCGCAGGGGCTCCAGGCTGAGCTGGCCGTCGTTAAGCACCAGGTGGGTATAGAGATCGGTGAACGGCAGCTCGCTGCTGTGAACGATGCGCTTGCCGGTGAACTCGACGTCGGCATCCATATCCCGCCAACGCTCGGTGCGAAATTCCTCCACTGGCAGCACCTTGTCCGCCGGTTGCTTGCTTTCACCGCCCCGGGCCTTTTGCTTGACGTTGGAGTCGGCACCAATCAGCGGTGCCAGGTCGCTGAGCAACAGTTGATTGGACACCAGCGTGCCACTGAGTTTGGGCCGCGGCTGGCTGGCGGCATAGGTCAGGCTGCCATGGATATCGCTGTCGCCGATCTTGCCGTTGAAGTCCTGATAGCTGAACGTCGCACCCGCCGGATCACGCAACTTGGCGGTCAAGTGCCCATCCGTGGAATACGGCGGCGAATCCGGCAGGGTGACCCCCGTCAACGGATAGAGATTGCCGAGGCTGGTGCCCGCCAGTTTCAGGCGCAGGTCCAAGGCGCCGAGGTTGAGCGGATCGGTCAGGCTGCCCCGCAGTTCGACCCGGGTGTCGCCGATCTGCGCCTGGGCCTGCAACGGGAACGGTTGGCGCCCGTCCTGCAGCGCCAACAGGCCACCGATCTTGCCGGTGCCCACCAGTTTCTGCCCGTGGTACTGGCCTTTGACCTTGAGGGCAAAGGCATAGGCCTGGGGGGCGGCGCCTTGCTCGGTGATCTTCTGCGCCTCGCGCTCACCGACGATGTCGCTGAAGGGAATCGGTTTGCCGAGCAACTCCACCTGCAGGTCCAGTTGGGTTTTCAGGCTCTGGTCATCCAGGGTCACGTGGCCCTTGTCGAAGCCGATGGCACCGATGTCCACCGTCCACTTGGAAGGTTCGGCAGCGGGGTCTTGGGGATCGAACGTGAAAGTCCAGTTGGCGCGACCGTCAGCCAGGCGCTGCAAGGCGGCGTCGGGCTCGGTGAGATCGATGCGTGGAATGCTGACGCGTTGCGCCAGCAGGGCCAGGGGCGAAATACGCAACTCAACCCGCTTGAGAGTGACCATCTGCGGCGCCTTGGACCAGTCCGGATTGCCCAGGGTAAGGTCCTCGGCCACCACGTGGGGCCAGGGCACCCAGGCCCGCCAGCCGCCCTCGTCAGGCTCGCGTTGCCAGACCACCGACAAATCGCCATTGATCGCGAACGGCCGGTGCAACTCCTCGGACACCTTGGCATTGAGGGGCGGCTTGATCCGGTTCCAGTCGAAGAAAGCGATCACCAGCACCAGCACGGCCAGTAGCAGGATCAGGCTGGAAACAGACCAGGCGAGAATTTTACGAGTGCGCGTCATTGCACGAGGCTCCTGAAGACAACTGAGCGCCAGACCACGACGCGTTGGTGAAATGCCGATGGAAAATCACCGGCCATGAAAACTACGACTGACAAAGCCCGCGCAGGTTTAATTCGAGTACGCGAAAGGATGGAAAAAACCGCATTCCTGATCACTCAGGCAGCTTTGTGTTACCTCGACCCGCCCTCCCGTGAAGCATGACTGGGTCGAAAATACCCACGTCGGTGCAAAAGCTATCGACGGAAAGGCCCGTTCTAGAGCCTTGACGGTAAACAATCAATTCTGTTGATTATTACCATTGCGTTTATGAACTTTCATATCGATTTAGCGGCGGTAACATTAGCTCCGTACCCAATTTATCGCCCTCCCAAGGAGCAACCCATCATGAAACGCCACCTCTTATTGAGCCTGACCTTATCGATCCTGGCTGCTAACGCTTTCGCCCTGCCGGCCGCTGAACAAGCCACTCCGCAGGTCAAGGCCAGCCACAGCGTGTTCACCCAGACCCTGGCTGAAGGGGGCTCGGACCGCCTGATCGAACGCAACAAAGTCGCAGCCGATGGCTATGACCGTACTCCACAGGGCCAGAGCGTTGCCGAAGATGGCTATGATCGCACCCCACAAGGCCAGAACGTTGCCGAAGATGGCTATGACCGTACTCCCCAAGGCCAGACCGTTACCGAAGATGGCTACGACCGCACCCCACAAGGTCAAAACGTAGCTGAAGGTGGCCGCGATCGCCTGGAAGAGAAAGGCCTGGTCGAAGACGGCTACAGCCGCACGCCTCAAGGTCAGACCGTTGCCGAAGGCGGTGCTGATCGCTTGGCCGAACGTCATCAAGCTGCGAGCTGAGGCCATGCTGGCCCTGGAGAAAAGCCCGATTCCCGAATCGGGCTTTGACTTTCATCAAGGCCCCGTTGCAACCGTCACATCCCCTGCCCTCGCCTGACTCCAGTTCGACTCCGGCAAAGTTGATTTGCTAGAGTGCGCCGCTCCTATTGAGCAAAGAATTTGCCCGCCGATGCTGCCCCGCGCCGAACAGAAGCAACAGACCCGCAACGCCCTGATGGATGCCGCCCGTCATCTGATGGAGTGTGGCCGTGGTTTCGGCAGCCTGAGCCTGCGGGAAGTGGCGAAAGCCGCCGGCATTGTACCCACTGGCTTCTACCGGCACTTCAGCGACATGGACCAACTGGGCCTGGAACTGGTCAGCGAAGTCGGCCAGACCTTCCGCGAAACCATCCGCCTGGTGCGCCACAACGAATTCGTCATGGGCGGCATCATCGACGCCTCGGTACGCATTTTCCTTGATGTGGTGGCAGCCAAGCGTGCGCAATTCCTGTTCCTCGCCCGCGAGCAATACGGTGGCTCGCTGCCGGTGCGCCAGGCCATCGCCACCCTGCGGGAAAACATCAGCTCGGACCTGGCTGCCGACCTGAGCCTGATGCCCAAGCTGCAACACCTGAATGTTGCCGACCTTGGCGTAATGGCCGACCTGATCGTCAAGAGCGTATTCGCCACCCTGCCGGACATTATCGATCCGCCAGCCCAGGCCCTGCCTGAACACCTGACACCCCAGGCCAAGATTACCCAGCAACTGCGCTTCATCTTTATCGGCCTGAAGCACTGGCAAGGCCTGGGCAGCACCGAGTAAACCGGCAAGCGCCACCTACCCGCCCCCTTCGAACCGCCCGCACCCCGCTCTGGGTTGCGCGTTTGCGCCTGCTTACCAAGCACTAGCACCGTCTTGCAGCAAAAACATTTCACGCGCACCAACTCGGTGCTATAAATCAGCTCAGCGCGCCATTTTGTAACAAGATAAAACAAGGTTTTGCCCCTTTTTCAGGCGCAGTTCCTGGGCTGAACGGGCATTTTCTTTCCTACCGAGCGATTGGCAAGCCCCTTGCTCTGGCTTGTGTATCGCTCATAGCTGGAAGCTTTCCGATGCTGGTGATCCACCGCAGAACCGATGCCCAAGAGAGCTGGTCCGCCGAATTGCACCTCAACTACGAGGCTCGTAGCAAAAGCCGCTTGCGCTGCTTCAGCGCCGAGGGCGAAGACGTCGGGCTGTTTCTGGAACGTGGCCAGCCACCCTTGCATGACGGTGAGTTCTTGCAGGCCGAAGACGGGCGCCTGGTCAAAGTCTGCGCTCGTCCGGAAAACCTGTTGCACGTTACCTGCCGCAATGCCTTCGAGCTGACCCGCGCGGCCTACCACCTGGGCAACCGTCATGTGGCCCTGCAAGTGGGTGATGGCTGGCTGCGCTTGCTGGACGACTACGTGCTCAAGGCCATGCTCGAACAACTGGGCGCCAGCACCGAAACCCTCGAAGCACCGTTCCAACCCGAGCACGGTGCCTATGGTGGTGGTCATCACCATTCACGCCACGGCGATGAAGACTTCAACTACCCGCCGCGCCTGCACCAGTTCGGCGTCCGTCAATGAACCCAGCCTGGGCCCTGTTGCGCCTGGCCAGCCCACAGCTGCCAATTGGTGGCTACAGCTATTCCCAGGGGTTGGAAATGGCCGTGGAGCAACAACGGGTAAATGACTCGGACAGTGCCCGACGCTGGATCAGCGATCAGTTACTGCTCAACCTCGCTCGCTTCGAAGCGCCGCTGTTGCTAGCCCACTGTCAGGCGGCCGCCGATCAGCACTGGAGCCGGCTGCAGCAACTCTGCGATGAGCACCGGGCCAGCCGCGAGACCCGCGAGCTGTACCAGGAAAGCCGGCAGATGGGCTACTCCCTCAAGCAACTGCTGGCCGGCTTGCCGGAACTCGACGACGCCGCCCGGGAAGTGTTGGCGCAACAGGACGAACCGCACCTGGCCCTGGGCTGGGCCTTGGCCGCCCGAGCCTGGAACATCGCCCCCGAAGACGCCCTGGCAGCCTGGCTCTGGAGCTGGCTGGAAAACCAGCTGGCGGTGCTGATGAAGACCCTCCCCCTGGGCCAGCAAGCGGCCCAGCGCCTGACCAGCGAATTGCTGCCACTGCTGCAACAGGCCCAGCGACACGCCGCGAAGCTTGACCCCAACCATTACGGCAGCGCCGCTTTCGGCCTGTCCCTGGCGAGCATGGCCCACGAGCGCCAATACAGCCGCCTGTTCCGTTCCTAGGAGAAACTCATGAACGCACAACCTCTGCGTGTCGGCATCGGCGGCCCGGTGGGCTCCGGTAAAACCGCCCTGACCCTGGCCCTGTGCCTGGCCCTGCGCGAGCGCTACAACCTGGCGGTGGTGACCAACGATATCTACACCCGTGAAGACGCCGACTTCCTGGTGCGCAATGAAGCCCTGGCACCAGAGCGGATCATCGGCGTAGAAACCGGCGGCTGCCCGCACACTGCCATCCGTGAAGATGCCTCGATCAACCTGGAAGCGGTGGATCAACTGAACCGGCGCTTCCCGGGGCTCGACCTGATCCTGGTGGAGTCCGGCGGCGACAACCTTTCGGCCACCTTCAGCCCCGAACTCTCGGACCTGACGATCTATGTGATCGATGTCTCCGCTGGCGACAAGCTACCGCGCAAGGGCGGCCCGGGTATCTGTAAATCCGACCTGCTGGTGATCAACAAGATCGACCTGGCCCCCCTGGTGGGCGCCTCCCTGGAAATGATGGACAGCGACACCCAGCGCATGCGCAGCGGCAAACCGTTTGTCTTCAGCAATCAGAAAACCGGCCAGGGCCTGGAAGAAATCATCGCTTTCATCGAACGCCAGGGCCTGCTGACCGCGGCCTGATACCGAACCTGAAATCGCTCAACAAGGAAGCTACCCATGACCTTAAAACGCATCCTCGGGGCCCTCGCCCTGCTGCTGACCCCAGCCCTGGCCTTCGCCCATCCGGGCCACGGCGACAATGGCCTGATGGCCGGTATCAGCCACCCTATCAGTGGCCTGGACCACCTGCTGGCAATGGTCGCGGTTGGCCTGTGGGCCGCCCAGCAACAAGGCACAGCACGCTGGGCGCTGCCGTGCACCTTTGTCGGCACCATGCTGATCGGTGGCCTGCTGGGTTTCGAGGGCCTGGAGCTGCCGGGCCTGGAAAGCGGTATCGCCGCCTCAGTACTGGCCCTGGGCCTGGCAGTGGCCCTGGCGGTGCGTCCGCCGCTGAGCCTGGCCATCGCCGCCACCGCGCTGTTTGCCCTGTTCCATGGCGTGGCCCACGGCCTTGAACTGCCGGACATGTCCAGCCCCTGGGCCTATGCCGCCGGTTTCGTGGTCGCCACTGCCGCCCTGCACGCCGCCGGCTATGGCGTGGTGCGGGTCTTGCCCCAGGCCGCTGCGCCGCTGGTGCGCGTAGCCGGCGCCGCCTCCGCTGCCGCCGGGGTGTGGTTGCTGGCAGGCTGAGCGTTGCGCCTCGTGCAGGAGCGGCTGGACGGTGTGCCGTTTGCCGGCGAAGGCAATCTTGTTGACTGCATTGGCTGGCAAGCCAGTACCTGCACAAGCCTGCTCCTACGTCGGGCAATCTGCCGGGGCTTCTCTGTTAATATGTCGCGCATTCAAACCTGCCGTGACGACGCCAGCCAATGCCCGATGTATCCCGCTCCACCTCCTCGCCTGAATCGAGCGCTCTGTTCAACGCTGTGCAGCAGCATTTTCACCAGGTGATAGTGCCCATGTGGCAGGGGCCGGGCTGGAATCCGCAGTTGGCGCTGCCCTACGAGGCGCTGGACGCCGAACATCAACCGCTGCCACCGCAGCGGTATCGGGCCATGGCCTGCGCCCGGCAGCTGTATGTATTTTCCCAACTGATCGGTGACACCGCCACGCCCTTTGCCGAAGAACGCGCCGCCGCGCTGTTCCGCTCGCTGCAGCGGCACTTCCATGACGCCGAGCACGGTGGCTGGTTCTACAGCATCGACCCGCAAGGCGCGCCACTGGATCGACGCAAGGACCTCTACACCCACGCCTTCATCGTCTTTGCCTGCGCCCATTACTGGGCCAAGGTCCGTGAGCCGCTGGTGGAGTCGGTGCTCAACGCCGCCCTGGAAGTCGTGGCCCAGCGCTTCGCCCGGGGTGACGACCTCTACGAAGCCAGCCTCGACGAGGATTGGTCGGCCCTGGGTTCCGGGCCATTGCAGAATCCGTTGATGCACCTGGCTGAAGCGTTCCTCGCGACCCTGACAGTGCGTGAAGACGTGCCGGTGCAAACGGCGCTGCTGAACCTGTGCCAGGCCATGCAGCAACACTTCATCGACCCGCAGCACCAAGTGATGATGGAAAAGCCCCTGGGGGCTGTGGAGAACTGGTTCGAGCCCGGGCATCAGTTCGAGTGGTACTTCCTGCTCGCCTCTTCGCCCCTGCTGCGCGACAGTTCCTTGCACGCCTCACTGGAGCATGCGTTCGCCTTCACCGAACAGTTGGGGGTCGACCCGCAGAGCGGTGCCGTGTGCGCCATGCTCGATCTGCAATCGGGGACGAGCGCCAAGGACGCCACCCAGCGCATCTGGGCCAAGGCCGAGTACCTGCGTGCCCTGACCTTGCGTGGGGACAGCCAGGCGCCCCTGCAGCGCCAGCTAAAAGCACTGCAAGAGCATTTCCTGCATGTCGGGGGCTGGAATGAATGCCTGGATGCCGACGGCGCGATCAGCCGCCGGGATATGCCGTCGACCACGCCCTATCATCTGGCCACCTGTTATCGCGGGCTGGCGGAATATTTCGCCTGAACCTTGCGCCGGCCAACCGGCACCGACACAACAACTGCAGGTGCGGGCTTGCCAGCGAAGAAGGCAGCGCCGATCAGGCAATCCACTTGCGATCCCCGGTAAAGCTGATGGTCAGCCAACGAGCTGCATCGGCTTTGCCAAGCTGCTGCGAAATCTCCTCGCGCAACCGATCCAGGGTCGCCACGTCCTGCAGCGGATAATCCGCCGGCAGCACGATATGGATCTCGATAAAATGCGCCCGACCGTGCTTCTGCACGTAGCTGATGTAGTCATCAAAACCATGGGCGGCCTTGGCCTCCTCCATCACCTTGCGGACCTTTTCGTCCAACTGGTCCGGGGCGATCCCCAGCACATCGCGCAAGGCCGGCCGCAGAATCTTCAACGCCGGCGGCAGCATGCTCAAGGCCAGCAGGATCAGGATCATCGGGTCGACATACACCGCCCACTGGCCATGGCCGTACTGCTTGAGCAGCAAGGCGACGATGAAACTCACCAGCAGCCCCACTGACAACATCGCGTCCACCAGCCAACTGATATTGTCGAACTGGATCAGCGACGACTTGAGCTTGCGGTTACGCCGGCGCACGTAGAAGAAGTAGGCGAACTCCGCCACGGCGAAAAACGCCGCATAGAAAATCACCAGCCCCAGCTCGACCTCGCGGCCACCATTGATGATGCCGAACACCCCATTGAGGAAGGCGTAGATGGCGATCAGCATCAGGAAGCTGCCTTCGATCAGCAGCACCATGGGTTCCAGGTGCCAAAAGCCGAACTGGAAGCGCTGGTTGCTTTGCTTGGCGATCAGCTTGGCGGTGATCAGCATCAAGACCTTGATAAAGGTCGCGATCAGGGAAAAAAATCCATCGAACAAGATGGATTGGGCGCCAGAAACAAAACCCGTGACGATACCGGCGATCGCCACGGCGAACATCAATACAGTCGATTGTTTGAGCAGAGACTGCTCACCTCGGTTACTCACGATTCCTCCTATCGAACTTCAAAAACGCCACCTCGTGTGAGGCGGCGGCGAAATTTCTGGCGGGAATTCTAACCTGTCAGGGCTGACCACAAGCTGAAACGAATCAGCTTATGTGTATCCGAGTACAACTGTAGCGGCTGCCGAGCCATGGCGAGGCTGCGACTGCCTCCGCAGGAGGCACAGGTTCTTGCGACCGCTGGAGGGCCCGGAGGCCCTGTCGCAGCCTACGGCAGCGGCTACAGAGGATGGCGATCAATGGATCAGGACTTGGCATTGCGCTCGATGGCGAAGCCGGCCCAGGTCTGGCTCACGGGCATCAGTTCCAGGCTGTTGATGTTGATGTGGGCCGGCGTGTTCAGGACCCAGAAGATGGTGTCGGCGATGTCCTGCGGCTGGATCGGCTCGGCGCCGGCATAAGTGGCGTCATAACGCGCCTGGTCGCCGCTGAAGCGCACCAGGGAGAACTCGCTTTCGCACAGGCCCGGCTCGATATTGGTGACCCGCACGCCAGTGCCCTGCAGGTCGCAGCGCAGGTTCAGGGAGAACTGTTTGACGAAGGCCTTGCTCGCGCCATACACGTGGCTGCCCGGGTACGGGTAATTGCCGGCGATGGAACCCAGGTTGACGATCCCGGCGCCACGACCGTGGGCGATCAGCCGTGGCAACAGCAGGCGGGTGCTGTACAACAGGCCCTTGATGTTGGTGTCGACCATGGTGTCCCAGTCATCCAGGTCGCACTTGGGCGCCGGGTCCACGCCCAGGGCCAGGCCGGCATTGTTGATCAGCCCGCGCAGTTTGCTGAAGGACGGTGGCAGGTTGGCAATCGCCTCTTCCATGGCCTTGCGGTCCCGCACATCAAGCACCAGGCCATGCACCTCGGTCTGCTTGGAGAGCTCCGCGCACAAGGCATTGAGGCGCTCCTCGCGACGGCCGGTGAGCACCAGCGACCAGCCGGCCTCGGCAAAACGCCGGGCGCAGGCTTCGCCAAAACCGGAAGTCGCGCCCGTGATGAACAGTGTGGAAGTCATGGTGTTCTCCTTGCTGGGCTTCGAGCAGCCATTGAGATGAAAATTCAGGGCATCAACGTACACGCAATCTGCGCAAAACTGCCACCGTTGAGAGTAACCACCGTGGCGCTGGTTTTCTCAATCTGGGTGGGCGGCGTCAAGTGCAAATCGTGGGCGGCACTCTGCGGGTTCTGCCACAAGATCTCCTTGTAGCGAACATAGCCAACGGCCTCGCCGCCGCCATTGACCAGCCGCACCGAACTACCGCCGGGGCGGTAATACAAGGTGGCGGTGGCACCATCGCACTGATAGACGCTGTCCTGGTGCGGCGTGGGCAACAGACTGCCGGAGATGCCGCCGATCAGGCTGTAGAGCAGACCGCAGAACAGCACCATCACCGCCAGGCTGGCCAGCACCCGCACCACCCCGCCATAGACCGGAAACCAGCGCCCGGTGGCCGGAGGAAGCACGGCGGGCTCAAGCGCTTCAGCCAAAGGCTCCGGCTCCGGCTCCGGCTCCGGGGCAACGATAAGCGGCAAGGCGCGAACCATGGCCGGCCGCTCAAGCACAGGCTCGGCCAGGGGAACCTGGACCGCGGGGGTGGGCGCCTCAAAGTACGACAATGGCTTGGGTACAATTGCACGCCGTCGACGGATGATCCGCGACTGCAGCAGGACAAAGGCCGCCAACGCCATGGGAACCACTTGATTCAAGGCCGGCGACTGACTGTTGAGCCAGTCGACCAGCACCGGATCGGACACGGCAATGTTCCCTGCAACATACCCCAGCAGGCCCCCACCGACCGACACCAGCCATGGCTGGCTGTGCATCAGTCGGGTCAGCCGCAGGCTGCCAAACATCAACAGCGGCACACTCAACAGCAACCCCAGCAACAGATAGAACACCTGCCCCTGGGTCACCGCTGCCAGGCCCACCACGTTGTCCATGCTCATCACCAGGTCGGCAATCAGTACGGTCACCACTGCTGCACTCAAGGTCTGCGGCGAGCCGCGAGCGTCATCGCCCTGCTCATCCACTCCCTCGTCGCACAGCAGGCGCAGGGCAATCACCAGCAGCAGCAACGCGCCAATCAACTTCAACCAGGGCACCAGTAGCAGCCAGCCGGCCAGGGTAGTCAGCAGCACCCGCAGGAGGATGGCACCGCCGGTACCGATCAGAATCGCCCGTCGCGCCTGCTCGGGAGGCAAGCCACGACAGGCCAGGGCAATCACCAGGGCATTGTCGCCGGACAGGATCAGGTCCAGCACCAGGACCTGGAACACCATGCTCAAGGCGTACAGCGCACCGTCAAATAACATGCGGCAATTTCCCCACGACACAAGGATTGGTCACGACTTCACCCCAACACACCGCTCAAGGCGCAATAGACGCCAAGTCCTCCCATCAGGAGAAACGTGACGAGTACCAGCACCCCATAGGGCCCGCGCAGACGCAGGTTCGCTGGCAGCACATTGCGCGCCAGCAGGAGCAACAGCAGCAACATCATCGGAATCAACAAGGCATTCAGCACCCCGACCGCCAGCGACAGGCGGATCAGGTTGATCCCCGACCCCACCAGCAGCGCTCCGGCGATCAGCAGCACCGCGAGGGGCGTCCAGAGGGTGCTGCTCCAGCGAGTGGCGCATCCCCAAGGCCTCACCCATGGCCCAGACCGCACTCAGGCAAACCACAATGGTCGCCACCAACGCCCCGCCGGCCAGGCCTAGCACCAGGGTGATACGCTCCACCGACTGGTAGCAGCCGGTCAGGACCATGGTCAGGATAAACAGCACCAGCCCCGGGCCCATGGCAGCCAACAGACGGCGCAGCCGATGTGCAAGCGGCCTGCGTTCCGGCACCAGGCCGTGAACCGTCATGCTATTGCGCGCGCTGGGCTGTCGGGCCATGGCGGAACTGCTTGAGGAACTCCGCATCAGGGGTCAGCACCAGCATCGGCTGGCTCTCGGCCATGGATTGCCGATAGGTCTGCAGGGAGCGGTACAACCTGTAGAACTCAGGGTCCTTGCTGAAGGCCGCCGAGAGAATCTGGTTGGCCTCGGCATCCGCTTCGCCATGGGTAATCGCCGATTGCCGCTGGACCTCGGACAACAGCACCGTACGATCGCGGTCGGCCTTGGCCTGGATCTGTTGCGCCCACTCGAACCCCTGGGCGCGCAGTTCCTTGGCCTCACGCTGACGCTCGGACTTCATGCGCTCGTAAATCGCCTGGCTGGCTTCCAGCGGCAGATCAGCACGGTGCAGGCGCACCTCTGTCACCTCGACGCCCAGCGCACGGGCCTTGTCCGCCACATCCCTCTCGATCACCGATACCGCCTGCTGGCGGGAGGCGGAGAGCAACGAACGCAGGGAAATCTCGCCCAGGGTACGGCGCAACGAGGAACTGACCATTTGCGTCAACTGGGCATTGGCCTGCTCCAAGGTGCCCACCGCTTGATAGAAGCGCAGCGGATCACTGATGCGAAAACGCGTGTAAGTGGCGACCTCGATGCGTTTCTGGTCGCCAAGGATCACCTGCTCGGAAGAGGACGCCAGGGTTTGCAGGCGGCTGTCGTAGAACACCAGCGAGTCACTGAAGGGCACCTTGAACTTGAGCCCCGGCTCCCCCGCCACACCCATCGGCGCACCAAAGCGGATGATCAGGGCCTGCTGCGCTTCATCGACCACATACGCCGAAGCCGCCAGCCCCCAGAGGGCGACGCTGACCACCCCCAGGCCCAACCATTTGAATGAGCGGCTCATGGTCGAACGTCCTTTTGCGCAGGTTTGCCCGGGTCATTGAGCGGCATGTAAGGCACAACGCCGGACATGCCCTTGCCGGAGGTGTCGATGATGACCTTGGAGGCTTTCTTCAGCACCTCATCCATGCTCTCCATGTACAGGCGCCAGGCGGTGACATCCTTGGCTTGTGCATAGCTGGCATAGACCGAGAGAAAACGCTTCGCCTCGCCCTCGGCCAGGTTGGCAACCTGCGCCTTGTAGGCTTCTGCCTCCTGGGCGATCCGCGCCGCGTCGCCTCGAGCACGGGGAATCACATCATTGGCATAGGCTTCCGCTTCGTTGCGGGCTCGTTCCTGGTCGGCCCGGGCCCGCTGCACGTCGTTGAACGCGTCGATGACCTGGGGCGGTGGATCGACCCGCTGCAACTGCACCTGGGTCACCAGGATCCCGGCCTGCTCGCGGTCCAGCAACTGTTGCAACAACTCCCGGGTTTCGTCGGCGATCTGGGCGCGCTTGTCAGACATCACCGACTGAATCGGTGTGCGTCCAATGACCTCGCGCAACGCGCTTTCTGCCGCCAGCTTCACCGAACGCTCCGGGTCGCTGATCTCGAAAAGATAGCGACGTGCGTCCTTGATCCGCCAGAACACCGTGCAATCGGCTTCGACGATGTTCTCGTCGCCGGTCAGCATCTGTTTGTCCCGTGATCCGCTGGCGGAGGCACCCTGCAGGCCAACACTGCCCAATTGCAGCTGATTGACCTGAGTGATTTTCGGCAACAACACCCGCTCGATGGGGTACGGCAGGTGGTAATGCAACCCGGGTTCGGCGGTCTGTTGCCAACGACCAAAGCGCAGCACAATGCCCTGCTCATCCGGCTGCACCTTGTAGATTCCGGAACTGGCCCAAGCCAGTAAGAACAGCCCGCCGATCAGCAGCAGCCCTCGCCCGCCGAGGTCCAGCAGGGCCAGGCGATAGAAGACCCGCTCACGCAGCCGCAGCAGCGGGCTTGCGGGTTTGACGGGAACAAACGCGGGACTATCGGTCATGCCAGTGCTCCAGATCGCCAGAGGGCGCTCACCCTTCCGGGCGCGTCAAGGCGCGCAGAATACCCGAACCTATATCCCTGCTCATAGGGGGGTTATCAAGCGCCGCTGTATAAAAAATAGCCACTCTCGTCTACGCCTTGCGGGCTCTGGCCTGCAGCCATATGCCCGCACCTTATCCACAGGCCGGTCCACAGTCTTTGGGGGCAAGTACAGATGCCGCAAAGCCGCTGTCCACAGGGCTTGCAGGCGATCATCGGAAGTTTTTTGCTTGACCCCGGCAGGCGGTCCATGCAGCCGACCTCATAAAAGATGACCGCGCGGTCAAAGTGCATAAGGCCAGAGGCCAGTAACTACGCTGCTCAGGGCAGTCTTTCCAGAGTTTAGTCACAGACTTATCCACAGGCTGAGCGAAGCCTTTTAGCGGGTCCGCCTGCGACAATAAAAAGGTTGACAAGTGCGCCCAAGGCTTGCCCAAAAACACCTGATCAAAAAACAACCAGCAGCCTGCAGGCCACGCAATCAAAGGCTTCCAGCCAGCTACTCCCACGTTACCCACAGCCAGTTCCACAGCAAACGGGGACAAGTCAAAACAGTGGAAAAACAACTATTTGCAGCGTCTTTATGCCGCGCCTTAGCAGCTTGCGAATAATGTTTTCCACAATTGTCGGACGCGGGCGGTCCTTCTGCGAACGCGCGGTTGCCAATGCGCGCACTGAGTCCGTAGGAGCCGGCTTGCCGGCGAATCCGGACGCACAACAGAATCTGCATAAGCGGCCATCGGAGACACCGTTTCGCTGGCAAGCCAGCTCCTACAAGGCGGGTGGGGCATGTTTATCCACAGTACCGAAGGTCAGTGCCCCCCCAGGTAAGCGTTGCGCACCTCCTCATTGACCAGCAATTCCTTGCCGGTGCCGCTGAGGCGGATCTCGCCGTTGACCATCACATAGGCCCGATCCGACAGTTTCAGTGCATGGTTGGCGTTTTGCTCCACCAGGAAGATGGTCATGCCGGTGGCCGCCAGTTCCCGCAGGGTGGCGAAAATCTGCTTCACCACAATCGGCGCCAAGCCCAGGCTCGGCTCATCCAGCAGCAGCAACTTGGGCCGGCTCATCAGGGCCCGAGCGATGGCCAGCATCTGCTGCTCGCCACCGGACATGGTCATGGCCCGCTGGGTACGCCGCTCCTTGAGCCTGGGGAACAGTTCGAACATGCGCTGCATGTCCTCGCTGGCGTACTTGTCACCAATGGGGATAGTGCCCATCAGCAGGTTCTCTTCCACGGTCATGTCAGGGAACACCCGGCGCCCTTCCGGGGATTGGGCGATGCCGTTGGAGGCGATGTAGTGAGACGACTTGTGGGTGATATCCACACCGCGGTAGAGGATCTGACCGGACTCGGCCCGGGGCTGGCCGAAGATCGACATCAGCAGGGTCGACTTGCCGGCACCGTTGGAGCCGATCAGGCTCACGGTTTCCCCTTCGTTGATGTACATCGAGACTTTCTTCAAGGCCTGGATCGGGCCGTAGTACACGTCCAGGTCCTTGAGTTCGAGGATGGCTTGCGTCATACCAGCTCCTCTTCGTCGGCACCCAGGTAGGCGGCGATCACTTTCGGATCGCTGCGGATCGCTTCCGGGCCGCCCTCGGCAATCACGTTGCCGTGGTCGAGCACCACGATGTGGTCGGAAATACTCATCACCATGCCCATGTCATGTTCAATCAGCACCACGGTCAGGCCGTGCTCGTCGCGCAGCAACCGGATCATCGCGCTCAGCGCTTCGGTTTCCTGAGGGTTGAGGCCGGCAGCCGGCTCATCGAGGCAGATGATCTGTGGCCGGGTGCACATGGCCCGGGCGATCTCCAGGCGGCGTTGCTGGCCATAGGACAGTTCACCGGCCAGGCGGTTGGCACAATCCACCAGGTCCACCACTTCCAGCCAGTAGAAGGCATGGTCCAGGGCCGCACTCTCCGCCTTGCGGTAGCCCTTGGTGTTGAGGATCCCGGCCAGCATGTTGCGGTTGACCCACATGTGCTGGGCCACCAGCAGGTTCTCCACCACGGACATTTCCTTGAACAGGCGAATGTTCTGGAAGGTCCGCGCCAGCCCGGCACGGTTCACCAGGTGAGTACCGCCGAACATCTTGTAGTAGAGGCGGCTGGCGAAGCTCTTCGGCGACACAAAGTCAGTGCCGCGAAAAGGCTCGCCCAGGAGCTTGATCACGTTGGTCTGCTGGCCTCGGGTGTTGAGCTCGATGCGCCCGCCGGAGGCCTTGTAGAAACCGGTCAGGCAGTTGAACACCGTGGTCTTGCCGGCACCATTGGGGCCGATCAGGGCAAAGATCGAGTTGCGCTTGACCTTCAGGCTGACGTCGCTGAGGGCCTTGATGCCACCGAAGTGCATCATCAGGTTCTCGACCGACAGAATATATTCGCTCATGGCGCGTTCCCCTCAGTCAAAGCACCTTTACGCGGGGTTACGCCGGTACGGCTGATGCGGATCAGCCCTCGCGGTCGCCAGATCATCATCAACACCATGAGCACGCCGAACAGCAGCACCCGGTACTCGGAGAAGCTGCGCAGCAGCTCCGGGGCCACGGTCAGTACAAAGGCCGCGATCACCACACCCACGGTCGAGCCCATGCCGCCGAGCACCACAATGGCGAGGATCAGCGCCGACTCGAAGAAGGTGAAGGACGATGGGTTGACGAAGCCCTGGTAGCTGGCGAAGAACACCCCCGCCAGACCGGCGGTGGAGGCGCCGATGGTAAACGCCGAAAGCTTGACCAACACGTGGTTCAGGCCCATGGCACGGCAGGCGATCTCGTCTTCACGCAGGGCTTCCCAGGCGCGACCGACCGGCATCCGGGTCAGCCGGTGCTTGATGTACAACACCAGCAGCACCACCAGGAACAACACGATGTAGATGAACAGGAATTTCAGGTTGGGGTTGTAGTCCATGCCGAAGAATTCATGGAACGGCACTCCGCCGTCCTTGGCCTTGCGGCCGAATTCCAGGCCGAAGAAGGTCGGCGACGGCACCGGCATGCCATTCGGACCACCGGTGAAAGACAGCCAGTTGTTGAGCACCAGGCGGATGATCTCGCCAAAGCCCAGGGTCACGATGGCCAGGTAGTCGCCGTGCATTCTCAGCACCGGGAAGCCCAATATGCATCCCGCCAAGGCCGCAGCAAGCGCCGCCAGGGGCAGCACCGTCCAGAACCCCAGGCCCAGGTACTGGTAGCCCAGCGCCAGGCCGTAGGCGCCAATGGCGTAGAAGGCCACATAGCCCAGGTCCAGCAACCCGGCCAGGCCCACCACAATGTTCAGCCCAAGCCCCAGCAGGACATAGATCAGGCCGAGGATTACCACCGTCAGCAGGTACTTGTTGGCGAAAAACGGGAACACGATGGCGATCACGATCAGCGCAGGGATGATCCAGCGCAGCTGCGACTTGTAGTCCGGCGCCAGCACGTGCACCCCGGAGCTAGTGCTTTCGAAGCCCTGGAGAATCTTCAGGCCCTTGGGGGTTTGCAGGAACAGGCTCAGGGCCAGGCGGCCGACCATCACGATCGCTACCAGCCAGCCCACCCGGGCCGGTTGCAGGTTGAAGCTATAGCCATCCAGCACCACGCCCACGATGGGCCCGAACACGATCAGCGAGATCAGCCCGGCAAGCACGGCGTCGATGACACTCTTTTTGATATCAATCGGTTTATTGGCAGCAGACATACTTATACCTTCGCCACGAGTGGGCGACCCAGCAGGCCTTGGGGACGGAAGATCAGGATCAGCACCAGCAGCGAGAAACTGAACACGTCTTTGTAGTCGGAGTTGATCAAGCCGGAGAACAGCGACTCGGAGATGCCGAGGATGATCCCGCCGAGCATCGCTCCGGGCAGCGAGCCGATGCCGCCAAGGACTGCCGCGGTGAACGCCTTGATGCCGATGACGAAGCCGGCATAGAAGTCGAAAGTGCCGTAGTTCATGGTGATCAGCACGCCGGCCAAGGCCGCCATGGCCGCACCGATGACGAACACGTAGGAGATCACCCGGTCAGTGTTGATCCCCAGGATCGAGGCCATCTTGCGGTCTTGCTGGGTGGCTCGGCACATGCGCCCGAGCTTGGTGTACTTGATGATGTAGGTCAGCAGCGCCATACCGGCGAACGCCGCCACCAGGATGAAGATCTTGGTGTAGGTGAGCTGCACGAAGCCCGTGCCGATGTCGACCTTCCAGGCCCCGGCGAGCAAGGTCGGAACCCCTTGCTGCTTGGCGCCCTGGCTGATCTGCGCGTAGTTCTGCAGGATCAGCGAAATGCCGATGGCGCTGATCAGCGGTGCCAGGCGAGTGGAGTTGCGCAGGGGTTTATAGGCGACACGCTCGATGACCCAGCCGTAGATCCCCGTCACCACGACGGTGAATACCAGGGTGCCGAGAATGAGTAGCGGGAAGGATTCAATGCCGAAGTAGGCCAGCAGAGCCAGACTGATTGCCGCGAGGTAAGCGGAAATCATGTAAACCTCGCCGTGGGCGAAGTTGATCATGCCGATGATGCCATAGACCATTGTGTAGCCGATGGCGATCAGACCATAGACGGACCCGAGGGTCAGCCCATTGATCAGTTGCTGCAGGAAAATACCATCCATAACGCAATCTCACGGACTTGAGAGACGGCACAGGGCGTCAACGCCAGACAGGGATCACCCGTCCGCGCAACACGTCCGTTGTGCAGCTCTACGAGAAAAGGCAAGTACTGCACGAGTACGGGTCGACACCTGAGGGCAGTGTCGACCCGTTCGGACTCATGTCACTTCTGTTTTTCCAACTGGTGGTATTTGCCGTCCTTGTCCCACTGATAGACCACGTAGTCGGAGACTTTCAGGTCGCCCTTGGCGTCCCAGGACTTCTCGCCCATCACGGTTTTCACCGGGTTGGCCTTGAGCCATTTGGCCGCGTCTTCGCCTTTGTTGGACTTGGCGCCGCCGAAGCCGGCAGCCAGGGCCTGGATCGAGGCATAGGCGTACAGGGTGTAGCCTTCGGGCTCGGTACCGGCTTTGCGGAAAGCGTCGACCACAGTCTTGCTGTCTGGCAATAAGCGCGGGTCGGCGCCGAAAGTCATGTACACGCCATCGACGTACTGCGGACCGCCGGCAGTGGTCACCAACTCGTCGGTAACGATGCCGTCGTCGGACATGAACTTGACGTCTTTCAGGCCCTGCTCACGCAGTTGACGCACCAGCGGGCCGGCTTCCGGGTGCAGGCCGCCGAAGTACACCACGTCGGCACCGGCGGCGCGGATCTTGGTCACCACGGCGCTGAAGTCTTTCTCGCCACGGGTCAGGCCTTCGTACAGCACCGGAGCCACGCCACGCTTGGTCAGCTGCGCCTTGGTCGCGTCTGCCAGGCCCTGGCCGTAGGTGTCCTTGTCGTGCAGCACCGCCACTTTCTTGCCCTTGAGCACATCGACAATGTAGTCGCCGGCAACAATGCCCTGCTGGTCGTCACGTCCGCACATGCGGAACATGGCACTCAGGCCACGCTCGGTGACCTGGGGGTTGGTGGAGCCCGGGGTAATGGCAATCACACCGGCGTCGCTATAGACCTCGGAAGCCGGGATGGTCGACGAGGAACAGAAGTGCCCGACCACACCGGCCACCTTGTCCTGGTCCACCAGGCGGTTGGCCACCGCCACCGCCTGCTTGGGTTCGCAAGCGTCATCGCCTTTCACCAGGACGATCTTCTCGCCGTTGACCCCGCCCTTGGCGTTGATCTCGTCAGCCGCTGCCTGTGCACCCTTCATGTACTGCTCGCCAAATGCCGCATTGGCACCGGTCATGGGACCCGCAACACCGATCTTCAGGTCGGCTTGAGCAAACGCAGAAACACCCAGCGCAGTTGCCACTGCGAGGGCCAGAAAGCCTTTCTTGTAAAACGTCTGGGACATGAGGTGGTGCTCCAAGGTTTTTTTAGTTGGCACTGCGACTTCACTTAATTGCTCAGAGCAAGCGCCGTGCCAGTGGTTTTTTATTCTGAAAAAAGTCGCTGTCTTATTGTTATTTCGACTGTTTCGAGCCCTTTTTCATTGGGCGTGCAACCGTCTAAACCGCGGAAGGTAAAACCCTGCTTTTTAATGGGCGCAACCCATGCGTGCCATCATTGCAACCGCGACACAATTCAACGTGCAACCCTGCTGTAACAGCTCGCGTCACCGAACTGCACACTGCTGGTGCGCAACTGCTACGAGCCGCACCATTACAGGCTAGTCGCTGCATCGAAAAGCGTCGTCGCTGGCCGTTTATTTCCTCTTTCAGATAACGATCCGCAGGCACTGGCCTGCGTGGTACAGGGAGAATCCGGCCTCGTACAGGCAACTGCGCAGGCTCACGCCGGCCAAGGGCTGCATGGGCGCGAAGGGAATCGGTAGGGCCTGAGGATTTCCGTTACACAGGTAGTCGGCGAAGGCCTTGCCCACCACCGTGCCAGTGGTCACGCCCCGGCCGTTGTAACCGGTCACTGCCACCAGGCCGGGCGCAGGCTCGAACAAGCGCATCAGGTGATCGGGGGTGAAGGCGATGCAGCCGGTCCAGGTGCACTCCCACTCCACAGGCTTGAGGTAGGGGAAATAATGCTGCTGCACCCGGTCGGCCCAGGCTTTGAGGAACCACTGGGGTTTCTGGTTGCCGTTGCCCAGGCTGCCTAGCAACAAGCGGCCCTCGGCATCCCGGCGAATGCTGCTCAGGACCTGGCGGGTATCCCAGGAACCCTGGCCACCGGGGAGGATCTGCCGGGCCGCCTCTTCGGTCAGCGGCGCGGAGGCCACCTGATAGTAATAACCAGGAAAGAAGTTACGCCGCAGCTCGGTCCAATCACCCTCGGTGTAGGCGTTGGAGGCGATCACCACCTGTTCGGCCAGCACCGAACCCTGCGCGGTCTGCACCGACCAGCGCTGCCCCTGGCGCTCCAGGCGGGTGACCGGGGAGTGATCGAACAACTGGCCGCCAAGCTTGATTGCGGCCTTGGCCAGCCCCGTGGTGTAGGCCATCGGGTTGAGGGTGCCAGCACGCCGATCGAGCAAGGCGGCAGCAATTTTCTTGGTGCCGGTGGCGGTTTCGCAGGCACTGCCGGTCAGCAGTTCCACCGGCGCACCACGACGCTTCCATTGTTGTTCACGACTGCGCAGGTCAGCCTCGCCACGGGCATTGTGAGCCATGTGCAAGGTGCCTTCGCGGCGCAACTGGCAATCGATCTGATACTTGTCCACCAGGCTGAACACCAGGGACGGCGCAGCCCCGAGCATGCGGTTGAGCTGGCTGCCCACCTGTTCGCCGAAACCGGCTTCGATCTCGTCTGGCGGGATCCACATGCCGGCGTTGACCAGTCCGACATTGCGCCCCGAGCCGCCGTGCCCCGCGCGGTGAGCTTCGACGACACAGACCCGCTTGCCCTGCTCCAGCAGGTGCACGGCCGCCGACAACCCGGTGAAACCGGCGCCGATGATGCATACATCCGCCGTCAGCTCGCCCTTGAGCGGTGCGTTGTCAGGTCTTTGCGGGGTCAGTTTTTCCCATAGACACTCTTCTCGTAACGCCATTGCCGGACTCCAAAATCAACCAACCACAAACGATGAAGCGCATTTACCGCGGATCGCGAGCAACCTCGCCCCTGCAAAGGTTTACAGGTCCTTCTGCAGGGGCGGGCTGGCTCGCGGTAAAAGCCCGAATGGCCGCCTGCTCAGTCGAAGGTAATGCCCTGGGCCAGCGGCAATTCCTGGGAGTAGTTGACGGTGTTGGTCTGGCGGCGCATGTAACCGCGCCAGGCGTCGGAACCGGACTCGCGCCCGCCACCGGTTTCCTTCTCGCCACCAAAGGCGCCACCGATTTCCGCGCCGCTCGGGCCGATGTTGACGTTGGCGATGCCGCAGTCGCTGCCCACCGCCGACATGAACTGCTCGGCTTCACGCACGTCGGTGGTGAAGATGCACGACGACAGGCCTTGGGGCACGGCGTTGTTGAGGCGCAGCGCCTCTTCGAAGTCGTTGTAGCCGATCACATACAGGATCGGGGCAAAGGTCTCGCTACAGACCACGTCGCTCTGTTCCGGCATTTCGACAATCGCTGGCGCCACGTAGTAGGCGTTGGGGAAGGTGTCCTGCAACTGACGCTGGCCGCCAAAGACCCGGCCGCCTTCGCTCAAGGCCTGCTCCAGGGCATCCTGCATGGCATCGAAGCTGTGTTTGTCGATCAGCGGGCCGATCAGATTGCCCTGCAGCGGGTGGCCGATGCGCACCTTGGAATAGGCCGCCTTGAGCCGGACGACGATTTCCTCTTTCACCGATTCGTGGGCAATCAACCGGCGCAGGGTAGTGCAACGCTGGCCGGCGGTGCCGACGGCGCTGAACAGGATGGCACGCACGGCCATGTCCAGGTCCGCGCTCGGGCCGAGGATCATCGCGTTGTTGCCCCCCAGTTCGAGAATGCTGCGGGCAAAACGCGCGGCGATCTTCGGCGCCACTTCACGGCCCATGCGGGTACTGCCGGTAGCGCTGATCAGTGCCACGCGCGGGTCGTCCACCAGGGCGGCACCGGCGTCACGGCCGCCGATGATCACCTGGCTCAGGTACTCGGGGGCGTCCTGGAAGTTCTTCAGCACGCGCTCGAGCAACGCCTGGCAAGCCAGGGCAGTGAGCGGCGTCTTCTCCGAAGGTTTCCAGATCACCGGGTTGCCGCACACCAGCGCCAGGGTGGTGTTCCAGGCCCAGACCGCCACCGGGAAGTTGAACGCGCTGATCACTCCCACCACCCCCAGCGGGTGCCAGGTTTCACGCATGTGATGGCCTGGGCGCTCGGAGGCAATGGTCAAGCCGTAGAGTTGACGGGACAGGCCGACGGCGAAGTCGCAGATGTCGATCATTTCCTGCACTTCCCCCAGGCCTTCCTGGGTGATCTTGCCGGCCTCCCAGGACACGAGCTCGCCAAGATCGGCCTTGAACTCGCGCAGCACCTCACCCAATTGCCGTACCAGCTCACCGCGACGGGGCGCGGGCACCTTGCGCCAAAGGGCGAATGCATGCTCTGCGCGACTGACCTGCTGCTCGACTTCGGCAGCGCCCTGCCAGTTCACCGCGGCTATCCGGCTGCCGTCGATGGGCGAATGCACAGGCTGGGAGCCCGACTGGTACAGGGCCGGGTTCACACCCAGACGATCAAGCAATGCGGCAACCATGGGGGTCACTCCTTACAGGTTAAAAGCGAAAAATCCCGACCGCTGCGACGGCCATCAAGGCCTGTAGTTGTAGCTGGCCTGAGACTTGCCAACAAACGACCTTTAAGCGAGATATCATTCCGTTTATTCATGCTGAGCCGGCATCCAGCACCGATAAGAACAAGGACAAGCCATGCTGAACAAACGCTACCTGCCGTCGATCACTGCCTTGCAGTGCTTCGAGGCCGTGACCCGGCACCTGAGCTTCACCCGCGCGGCCGAGGAACTCAACCTGACCCAGAGTGCGGTGAGCAAGCAAGTCGCGCAGTTGGAAGAACTGCTGCAACACCTGCTGTTTCGCCGGGTGCGCCGGCGCCTGCAACTGACTCCGGCCGGCGACCTGTACCTGGTGGAGGTGCGCAAGATCCTCACCCAGGTGGAGATGTCCACCCATTACCTGCGCTCCTACGGCGGCGAGACCGAAGTGTTGCGGGTCTCCACGCCCTACACGTTCGGCGCGCGCTGGCTGGTGCCCCGACTCAAGGGCTGGCGCCTACGCCATCCGCATATCCACCTGGACCTGTGCAACGAGCAGGAGCCGGACGAACTGCTCCAGGGCCACAGCGACTTGGCGTTCTACTTCGGCCAGGGCTCGCGACCCGGCACCGAGAGCCTGAAATTGTTCAGCGAGGAACTGGTGGCGGTCTGCGCCCCCGACAACCTGCCCGTCACGCCCTTGACCGACCCCAGGCAGCTGACCGACCTGGTGCTGTTGCAGAACGCCTCGCGGCCCCAGGGCTGGCACGAGTGGTTCGACCAGCAGGGTTACCAGACCGAGCACAGCTATCACGGCCCGCGTTTCGAGACCTTCTATATGTGCATCCGTGCGGCTCAGGTTGGTTGTGGCGTAGCGCTGCTGCCCAGGTTCCTGGTGGAGGAAGAACTGGCCGAAGGCAAGCTGGTGATCGCCTGGGAGCACGCCATGCCCAGCCAGGACGCCTACTACCTAGCCTACCCCGAGCATTCGGCGGAGGTGCCCAAGGTTCGCGACTTCGTGCGCTGGATGCTCGAACACAACGATTCCCCCCTCCCGTAGGAGCCGGCTTGCCGGCGAACAGACCCTTGAGCCCTGCACAAGGCTGAAGATTGATTCGCTGGCGAGCCAGCTCCTACGGCCGGACAATCACCCACCACGAAAAAACACTGGCAAAGCGCCGGGCGTCTATGCGCCACTAGCGCCTTCACAGAAAGAGCTGAAGCCGCCGCTGTCTGTTGCGGCCAGCATGGAGATTCCCGTTATGAGCGAGAGTGTGTTTGCCGATCGCATCGTGCAGAACCTGCTCGACACCGACTTCTACAAACTGACCATGATGCAGGCGGTGCTGCACAACTACCCCAATGTGGAAGTGGAATGGGAGTTTCGTTGCCGTAATAGCGAGGATCTGCGGCCCTATCTGGCGGAGATCCGCTATCAGTTCGAGCGCCTCGGGGAGTTGAACCTGAGCGCCGACCAGTTGGGCTTTCTCGAACGCATCAGCTTTCTCAAGCCAGACTTCCTGCGTTTTCTCGGGCTGTTCCGCTTCAACCTGCGCTATGTACACACCGGCATCGAGAACGGCGAGCTGTTTATCCGCCTGCGCGGCCCCTGGCTGCACGTGATCCTGTTTGAAGTGCCGATGCTGGCCATCATCAGTGAAGTGCGCAACCGCTATCGCTACCGCGAAATCCAGCTGGTGCAGGCCCGGGAGCAGCTGTATCGCAAGTTCGACTGGCTAAGCGCCAACGCCAGCAGTGAAGAGCTTTCCGAGCTGCAGGTGGCGGATTTCGGCACCCGCCGACGCTTCTCCTACCGGGTCCAGGAGGAAGTGGTGAACGTGCTCAAACACGACTTCCCCGGGCGTTTTGTCGGCACCAGCAACGTGCACCTGTCCCGGGAGCTGAACATGAAGCCCCTGGGCACCATGGCCCACGAGTGGATCATGGCCCACCAGCAACTGGGCCCACGGCTGATCGACAGCCAGATCGCCGCCCTCGACTGCTGGGTCCGCGAATACCGCGGCCTGTTGGGCATCGCCCTCACCGACTGCATCACCACCGAGGCCTTCCTGGGTGATTTCGATCTGTTCTTCGCCAAGCTGTTCGACGGCCTGCGCCATGACTCCGGGGACCCAATCCTCTGGGCGGAGAAGGCCATCGCCCACTACCACAAACTGGGCATCGACCCGATGAGCAAGACCCTGGTGTTCTCCGACAGCCTGACGCTATCCCGCTCCCTGGAAATATTCCGCGCACTGCGGGGGCGGATCAACGTCAGCTTTGGCATAGGCACCAACCTGACCTGCGATATTCCCGGTGTCGAGCCGATGAGCATCGTGCTTAAAATGGCCGCCTGCAATGGCCAGCCCGTCGCCAAGATCTCCGATGAAGCGGGCAAGACCCATTGCAAGGATCCGAACTTCGTCGCCTACTTGCGCCACGTTTTCCAAGTACCTGCCCAACCTGGCAAGGAGTGAATCATGCAAGCCGTACAGCGTGAGATTGCTGAACAGCTCAAGGTCCAAGCACCTTTTCCCGACCACGCGGCGCTGGAGGCGGAAGTCGCCCGACGCGTCCGTTTCATCCAGGATTGCCTGGTCAATTCCGGGCTCAAGTCATTGGTGCTGGGCATCAGCGGCGGTGTCGACTCGTTGACCGCCGGGCTGCTGGCCCAGCGGGCGATGCGTGAGCTGCGCGAGCGCAGCGGCGATGACAAGTATCGCTTCATCGCCGTGCGCCTGCCCTACGAAACCCAGTTCGACGAGCACGACGCCCAAGCCTCGGTGGACTTCATCAACCCGGACGAGCGCCACACGGTGAACATCGGTCCGGCGGTCAAGGCCCTGGCCAATGAAGTGGCGGCCTTCGAAGGGCAGCACGCGGTGTCCAGGGACTTTGTCCTTGGCAACACCAAGGCGCGGATGCGCATGGTCGCCCAGTACACCATCGCCGGCGCCGCCCACGGCCTGGTGATCGGCACCGATCACGCAGCCGAAGCGGTGATGGGTTTCTTCACCAAGTTCGGTGACGGCGCCTGTGACCTGGCCCCCCTGAGTGGCCTGGTGAAACACCAGGTGCGAACCATCGCCCGGTATTTCGGCGCCCCGGAGTCGCTGGTGGAAAAGATCCCCACCGCCGACCTTGAAGACCTGTCGCCGGGCAAGCCGGATGAAGCCTCCCACGGTGTCACCTACACCGAGATCGATGCCTTCCTCCATGGCCAGCCAGTGCGTGAAGAAGCGTTCAAGATCATCTGCGACACCTACCGCAAGACCCATCACAAACGCGTGATGCCCTTCGCCCCCTGACCCGCCTCGCTCTGTAGGAGCCGGCTTGCCGGCGAAAGGGCAGCTTGATGCTGCACAAGGCTCAAGGGCCTCTTCGCGGGCAAGCCCGCTCCTACGGATGCACACAAAAAAAGCGCCCCTCGGGGCGCTTTCTTGGTGCAGCCGGGTCAACCTGTTACTTCAGGACCACAGCGCCTTTCATCATCGAGTTGTGGCCTGGGAACGAGCAGAAGAACTGGTAGCTTTCGCCTGCGGTCAGCTTCGACACATCGAAGGTCACCGAGTCTTTCTCGCCAGCACCAATGATCTTGGTGTGGGCGATGACGCGGGTGTCGCCTTCTTTCAGGTAGCTCTTGTCGATGCCGGCAGCCATGCCGTCGGTGGCAATGCCAGCCATGTCTGCGGTTTTGCTCAGTACCCAGTTATGGCCCATGACGTTCTTCGGCAGGCTGCCGGAGTGGGTCAGGTTCACGGTGAAGGTTTTGCAGCTCTTGTCGATGGTGATCTCCTTGGTGTTGAAGGACATCTGGTCGGTAGAGTCGACATCGACCTTACATTCGGCGGCCATCAATTGGCTGCTGGCCAGTGTCAGCAGGGATACCGCAACGAGTTTGGCAAACATGGTGAATCTCCAAGGCAGGGTTAACAAAATCCATCTGAATCCATGGAACGGAAGACTGCCTGAATTTTCGCCAAGTTCCTATGATTTGCATCAAAGAACTGTATACAACTCTCTGCTATCAGGCCGATCAAGACAATCTAACAGCCGCCCACCGCCCCACGCCCTAGAATCGCTCCGTCCCCCTCTATTGGAGCTTTGGTCATGCCGTTCAACAGCCTGTTTCGCAGCTTGCTCGCCGCCTACGCCTGTGGTGCCAGCGGTACTTATGCAACCGCGCAACGCGAGGTTTAGTACTTGGAGTCAGTTGTTTCAGCCTTTATTCTGAGGCCATCAATGAGCTCGGAGTAAGGCATGTCGTTAACTTCTGTCTGTGTATTCTGTGGCGCCAGCACCGGCACCAACCCTCTTTATCGCGAAGCCGCCCAAGCCTTGGGCCGCACTCTGGCCGAGCGCAAGTTGACCCTGGTCTATGGCGGCGGCGCAGTGGGCCTGATGGGCATCGTTGCCGACGCGGCCCTGGCAGCCGGCGGTCAGGTGATCGGGATCATCCCGCAAAGCCTGAAAGACTCGGAAATCGGCCACAGCGGCCTGACCCGCCTGGAGGTGGTAGACGGCATGCACGCGCGCAAAGCGCGCATGGCCGAACTCAGCGACGCCTTCATCGCCCTGCCCGGCGGCCTCGGCACCCTGGAGGAGTTGTTCGAAGTCTGGACCTGGGGCCAATTGGGCTACCACCGCAAGCCCCTGGGGTTGCTGGAGGTGAACGGTTTCTATGAAAAACTCAGCGGTTTTCTCGACCATATCGTCGGCGAAGGCTTCGTCCGAGCCCCGCACCGTGACATGCTGCAAATGAGCGAGTCGCCCGCAGGCCTGCTGGATGCCCTGGACGCTTGGCAGCCTTCGGTTCCGGCCAAATGGGCCGAGAGTAAACCCGACTAACCCTCCGTGCCCGATAACAGGCAGAATACGCGCCGCTCAACCTCACCTTCGACCCCAGAGGATCGCCCATGGCTAAACCCAATTACTCCTTCGCCAAACGTCAACGCGATTTAGCCAAGGAACAGAAGAAAGAGGAAAAGCTGCAACGCAAGAAAGCTGCCGCCGACGAAGCCAACCCACTGCCCTCGGATGCCGAAGGTGAAGTGAGCGTCGACGACGCCGAGCCTCAGGCGCCCCAGGCCTGACTGCACTGGGCCTGAGGATCCACTCAGGCCCACAGGGTGGCGGTAGGCGCTGGCTTGTCAGCGAATACCTCCTCAAGCCCTGCGCAACATCCCCCCCTTCGCCGGCAAGCCGGCTCCCGCGTTATTCCAATGGCATCACGGTAACCCGGACTTCCGGATCATGGCTGCCGCCGCCGAGAATCACCCCGCGCAACGGTGAGACGTCGGAAAAATCCCTCCCCCAAGCCAAAGTGATGTGCTCCAACGCCGGCTGCACGTTGTTGGTGGGATCGAAATCCACCCAGCCAAGCACCGGGCAGAATACCGAAACCCAGGCATGGGAGGCATCGGCACCGATCAGCCGAGGTTGGCCTGGCGGTGGCTGGGTCAGCAGATAACCACTGATATAGCGTGCCGCCAACCCACGCGAACGCAGGCAAGCCAGCATCAGGTGGGCGAAGTCCTGGCACACCCCGCGCCGGCGCTCCAGCACCTCCACCAACGGCGTCGCCACCTGGGTGGCTTCGGCGTCGAAGGTGAACTCGCTGAAAATCTTTTCCATCAATGCCTGGACGCCTTGCAACAGTGGCCGCCCCGGGGCAAAGCAGCTTTCGGAAAACGCTACGAAGCTGTGTTTGAGGTGCACATAGGGTGATTCGAAACGGTAACGGCAGGCCTCCAGCAAGGCCATGGACAGCGGCCGGCCGCTATAGGTCAGGGTGCTACGAGCGGCATCCCAGGCCATGGAGGCGGCGAAATCCAGTGACGGCCGATCCAGCACTTCGACACTGAGCTGGGCATTGACCAGCAGTTCATCATGGGGCCGCTCGAAAGCCAGGCGGGTCAGCGGATTGCCGAACACATCCCGCTCATCGCGGCGGGTGGTGGGCTCGGGACTGATCAGCAGTTGCCGCTGAGTGCAGTGTTGCCAGGCACAGGCCCGAGGCCACAGGTGCGCCAGTTGCTGGGCCAGGGACACCGGGCTGTCATAGCGATAATGCGTGTCATGGAAAATCTGGTAACGCGCGCTCATCAGACCGACACCGTTTGCTGGCTGACATCATCCACATGGGCGAAATGCCGCAAGGCCAGGCGATCGGAAACCTGGCCGCTGACCTCGGCGATCTCATGCAACAGGTCCGCCAGCCCATCCACCGCGGCCCGCACGCTGGCCTCGCCGAACAGGGAGTTCTCCAGGCAACCGAGGTCGAAATGCGCCAGGCGCTCCACCAGCCTCGGCAGCGTCAGCTCACGGGGCACGCCGAAGTCGTCGTTGAGACGCTTGAGGGTGCGCGTCACCAGCTTGAGCTGGAACAGCACCGCATGGGGGTTCTGCTCATCCAGCAGCAACAGGTCGAGAACCGGGATCAACTGCGCCACCGCCAGATAACGCGAGCGATAGGTGATGCTGCTGTTACCCAGTTCCAGTAGCCATTCCAGGCCGGCCTGATCGAAGGCCGCGGTGCCCCGCAGGAACGCTGCGAGGCTGCTGCTGAGAAACTGCAGGCGTTCGATGCGCCGACCTATCATCAGAAAACGCCAACCTTCGTCCCGGGTCATATCGTCCAGAGCGAACCCCGAAAGCGCCGCCAGGGACATCACCAGACGGTTGAGAAAATCCAGGAGCTCACCGAAATCCGGCTCAGGCGTATCCAGCTCCTGGGCCTCGCGCTGCAACTCCACCAGGGCCTGCCAGTTTTCCCGGGACAGCTTGCCGCGCACCTGGGAGGCAGCCCACTGCAGGCGCTGCAGGTTGGAGCGCAGGCTGAACGACCAATCCTCGCCGAGCAGGGCTGCCAGCAGCCGTTCGGGCAACTCGCCCTCGTCCGGCAACAGCATCAGGCTTTCCCCCAGGTCCACTGCTGCCAACAAGGCTTGTGGATCGTCGCCGTCGACGTAACGCGCCAGCATGATTCGCAGCAGCCGTGCACTGCCGTCACAACGTTCGCAATAACGACCGAACCAGAACAGGTTCTCCACCACCCGCGACGGCAGGTAGGGATCACGCCGTACCAGGTCATAGACGCCAAGGGTGCGCTGGGCTTTCCATGGCTCGCCGCTGGGCGCTCGCTCGCCTAGCACCCAGGTGTCCTTGCTGGCACCGCCGCGCTGCATCGACACCACCTCGGCGTCGGCATCCGCAGCGACCCGGGTCAAGCCACCAGGCAGCACTCGATAGCCTTCATCACTGGCCACCGCATACACCCGCATACCGATGGCCCGGGGTTGTAACAGGCCGTCCTCGGCATGCCAGACTGGCGCCAGGGACAGCTGCGGCAACTCCTGGGCGACATAGGCGTAAGGCCGCGCACGCATACGCTCGGCGAGGCTCGCACGCTGCTCGGGGCTCAGGTCGCGACCCAGCACCGGGGTGAAGCTCTGGGAGGCAAAGGCCGGTTTGATCAGCAACTCCGGGAGCTTCTCCAGGGCCTGTTGCAGCACTGCTGGCTCGCCACACCACCAAGTGGCAATGGAGGGCAGGAGCAGCTCCTCACCCAGCAGGTACTGGCTGATTTTCGGCAAGAAGCCCAGCAGCCCGGGAGACTCCAGCACCCCGCTGCCCAGGGCATTGGCCACCAGCACCCGCCCCTGGCGCACGGCGTCCAGCAGCCCGGGAACCCCGAGAGCGGAATCGGTGCGCAGTTCCAGGGGATCGCAGAAATCATCGTCCAGGCGACGCATGATCGCGTGCACCCGCCGCAGCCCGCTAAGGGTCTTCAGGTACACCGTGGCATCGCGCACCGTCAGGTCGCCGCCCTCCACCAGCGGGTAGCCCAGCTGTCGTGCCAGGTACAGGTGCTCGAAGTAACTCTCGTTGAAGCGCCCCGGGGTGAGTAGCACGATCAGCGGCGCCTCGGTATCCCGCGGCGCTTGGCGGGCCAGGGTTTCCTGCAAGGCACGGAAGAACCGAGACAGGTGCTGCACCTGCAGGTCGCGGTACAGATCCGGGAAGGCCCGGGACACGATCATGCGGTTTTCCAGGGCATAACCGGCCCCGGATGGCGCCTGAGTGCGATCGGCGGTGACCCACCAGCGCCCATCGGGGGTACGCGCCAGATCCACCGCATACAAGTGCAGAAAGATCTCCTCCGGTGGCTGGATGCCCTGACACGGCCAGAGAAAATTGTTGTGCCCGAACACCAGCTCCGCCGGCAGCAAGCCCTCACGGACCAGCCGTTGCGGGCCGTACAAATCCGCCAGCACGGCATTCAGCAAGCGGGCCCGCTGAGCGATCCCGGCGGACAATCGCTGCCACTCATCGGCCGGGATCACATGGGGCAGCAAATCCAGCTCCCAGGGCCGGTCGGCGCCCTTGGGGTCGGCATAGACGTTGTAGGTGACACCGTTCTCGTGGATCTGCCGGGTCAGCAGTGCCTGGCGCTGGGCCAACTGTGCGGGACTGCTGCGCTGCAACTGTTCGAGCAGGCGCTGCCAGTGCGCCCGGACTGTCCCCTGGTGATCCAACAGCTCGTGGTAGGGACCCGCCGTCAGCGGGTAACGGTCTAGCAAGTCAGGCATGGAACACTCGTGCAGACGGCAGGGAAAGTCAGATTAACGCACAGCCATGACGCCCGGATATGGCTATCTCTCAGGCGTCGCAGGTGGATTAGAAACGTCGCAAATCCAGGGTCATGGGCAGCTCGTCGTTGACCACCAGGGGCGGTACCGCCAAGCTGCCGGGGCTGTGACCGAGACGGAAGAAACGCGCCATGCGCCGGCTCTCCGCCTCATTGGCATTGACCGGCAGGCTGTGGTAATTGCGCCCGCCGGGATGGGCCACATGGTATTGGCAACCGCCCAGGGATCGCTGCATCCAGGTATCCAGCAGATCGAATACCAGCGGCGCATGCACCGGGATGGTCGGTTGCAGGCAGTTGGCCGGCTGCCAGGCGCGATAGCGCACCCCGGCAACGAATTCCCCCACC